>NZ_JAHHPS010000629.1:0-1052 GCF_024606275.1 Endozoicomonas sp. SESOKO4
TATACGAACAAGGTAGCATGCCGGGGCTATAGCGAGTTAAGCATTCCCTTTGATGAATTGTTTGAACTTTCAGTGACCTTCAATCCTGCCAGAAACAGTGACCAGGAAAAGCTCATCATTAAAATCAATGGTGTCACCCAGACCGTTCAAAACATCTGGGCAAGATCGTCCATGTATACATTTAATCGATACAGCCGGGTTATTTTAGGAGGGGACGGCACTGATCTGGGTAATGCCAAAGGTCTGTTTGTCGTCAACGCAACGTTGACCAATACCTATAACGCCTCAGTGACGCCTGTCGCTTCGTCTAATAACGATACGTTGACTGTTTGGCGATGGGATTTTGAAGACAGCAGCAACCCACTGAAAATCATCACTAGCCGAAATAACGTTAGTTCAGAGCTAACGTGGAAAAACACTAAAGATACCACCGTCATCTGGACCGACGCCAACAGTCCGCCTTCTTCTTCAGGCAGCGCCGGTGGCATCATCATCCCGGGAAATGGCAACACCACCCGCATCCAGGGCACCGTGATAGAAGACGATCTGCCAGTAGCTCGCCGGGTCTTTGCTATCACACAGGCGCAACTGGAAGTCGATGGCAGCCAGGAAACAAAACATGCCGTTCTGAACAGTGTGCTCAGCGACAGCATCAGCGGCAGTTACTCTCTGGATACCAGCCCCTACGAAGGAGCCGTGATTGTGGTGGCCATGGATGACTGTGGAGAAGTCTGGAAAGCCAACACCACCTACACAGTGGGCCAAGTAATCCGTCCTGCCAACTTCCAGGGCTATGTCTATATCTGCACAGTGGCCGGTACAGGCGACAGCACCGAACCCACCTGGTGGTTTGATGACAGTGTTCAAGCCATTGGCACCGCTCAGTTCAAAGCCAAGCCCTACACTCGCCCCCTGGCCCATGGCCCGGTGACACCCGAGATCGTACCGGAGAGTTAAGTGGCTTACTTTCCTGAGAAGACACAAGACTTCAACTTTACCCGGGAGGCTTATCAACCCGCCTCCCTTTTTGAGTTTTATCCGCAGCCCATCTA
>NZ_JAHHPS010000630.1:0-1106 GCF_024606275.1 Endozoicomonas sp. SESOKO4
ACATTTGGATAATATTACGTGTTATTGTTGTCGTTTGACCTCTTAGTGTGTAACGCGTACGAAAGATATGCTGAAGATCTTGAAAGCCATCTCCTAATAAGCCATGAAAATAAGCCGACTCATGAAAATAAGCCAGCAGATTACTGGCTGAGTCGAACTGATTAAATGCTATATGAGTAGAGGAGACCAGATCATAATTGACAAAGTGATCCCCAGATATACCACTAAAAAATTTAGTGAGGACATGCTGCCAATAGCACTCTTTTGTTATCTCGCTATGACTGACGTGTGTGGATGATATGGCTGTACCACTGAGTATTAAACGATCGAAATACTTTAAGTTCCATTTAAAGTGCAAGTTTTGTGAGTTTGAATAAGATGATAGCAAGCAGAGACAGAGTAAAAGGATTAATCTGACGTTTTTTTTCATTGTTAACAACTCATTTGTTGTTGATATTGATTTGAGACATCAGCGAGAATAAAGGCGCTGGAAGCAGCAACGCCAAACCATTTGCCAGAACATGTAAGCATCGATAGCCGCTCTATAACCCATATAGCTTTGACCGATAATATTCGAAGGCTTTTATCGTCAAGCACAGAAGCTGTAGACGATGATATCTATATATTTGACCTGTTCCTGAGCAATCCGGAAACACAAAATTTGATAAAAGCACATCTAAACTCTGAGACCTACAAGACGCATGAATTTATTATAATACCCGGGTTATTCAATACAGCCAGACTTGCTGAGATTGTCGTAAAAGAGCAAAGTAGTGAAAACGACAGTGAAGGTGACGATGACCTGAAACCAACAAATTTTTTAACATTAATCTTTCGTGGCGGACCTGTTGTGCGATACCACCTCAAGAAATTACCCACCAATGACATTCAGGTATTAGCGGTTTCGGTTAGCTCTGATTCTTATATCCTGTCATTTGTTATTGATAATTATGATGCTTTAGCTAACCAACCTATGACAACTTATTATTCATCGGAAGGACCATTATTCTTCGTCGAACCCTGTCATTGTAGAGGAGCATGTAACTGTGCTAACTCAAGAAATAATCATACAGATGAATCAGATTATCAGAATGACAACATGAATG
>NZ_JAHHPS010000631.1:0-1901 GCF_024606275.1 Endozoicomonas sp. SESOKO4
TTCACGGATTGAAGGCCGTGCTGATGACGATGGGACAGCAGATGAAACTTCAGAAGGCGACATCGAACCGGATGAAGTACGTGCTACAGAAGTCGTGTTCAATTCACTGGCTGAAGGCTGTGCCGATGACGATGAGGCAGCAGATGAAACCACAGAAAGTGGCACCGAACTGGATGAAGTTCGTGCTATAGAATGAGTGCTCAATTCACTGGTTGAAGGCTGTGCTGACGACGATGGGGCAGCGGATGAAACTTCTGAAGGTGACACCGAACTGAGTGAAGCATGGACTGCAGAATGAGTGCTCAATTCACTGGTTGAAGGCTGTGCTGACGACGATAGGACAGCGGATGAAACTTCTGAAGGTGACACCGAACTGGATGAAGTACGTCCCACAGAATGAGTGATCGACACGCTGGTCGGTGGTTGTGCTGATGACGATACGACAGCAGATGAAACTACTGACGGTGACACCGAACTGGATAAAGTTCCCGCTACATAAGCCGTACTCAATTCACTGGTTGAAGGCGGTGCCGATGACGATAAGACAGCAGATGAAACTTCAGAAAGTGGCACCGAACTGGATGAAGTTCGTCTTATCGAATGAGTGCTCAATTCGCTGGTTGAAGTCTGTGCTGATGACGATAGGACAGCAGATGAAACTTCCGAAGGTAACACCAAACTGGATGAAGTACGTGCCGCAGAATGAGTGGTCGATGCGCTGGTTGAAGGCTGTGCTGATGACGATGGAACAGCGGATAAAATTACTGACGGTGATACCGAAGTGGTTGAAGTACGTGTTACAGAAGTAGCGTTCAATGTGCTGGCTGATGGTTGAGCTGATACTGATGGGACAGCAGATGAAACTTCTGGAGGTGACACCGGACTGGATAAAGTACGGGCTAAAGTAGGCGTATTTATGACCGGGTGGTCGGTACTCAGGTATTGATTGAAATGATCATTGTCCAGCTTAATAGTGCTGGCCCAGCTGTTCCAGCTTGGAAAACAAACGACAAGTGACAATAATAATAAAGACGACTTTGTGTAGATAGTTGGGCTTTGCCGATACTGATCTTTCATCGGGCTGTTGCTCATTGAGAGAGTACCATGAAAAATAATGATGAGACTAATCGTATTTGTGTTCGTATATATAGACTATGAGGAGTCATCATGCAGAAACATGCGGGTGAGCGGGAAAAACTCCAATTTATAGCAACCGCACGACTGCGTGGATGCAGGAGCCAGAGCAATGCAGGAGCAGCTGGTAACCGTTCTCAAAAATTACTTTTACGTCACAAAATCGCGCTAACCAATTAAATTGTAATGCTTTGGAGGTTTTTTGGATTCAAGCACTACGAATGTACGTCACTGGCTTTATCGATGGTACGGTATTTTTTCAGCAGCTTTTTATGGTTTGTATGCTAGCATGTTGACAGCATTTTTGTGATACCCTCTTCAAGTGGGGGGAGGATGTCAAAAGGAGAGCAATTCGTGGGTTTCCGCTTCTGTTCCAAGGGGTTGCTTTTTAAACCTCTTGACGACTACGATAACAGCAACCGATACAGCCAGCACAGTGCCCGCTGCAATTAGCCCAATTCCCCAATCTGGAAGTACCGAAGACGATCCTGCGGACGATGAAGCGGCAGCGGGTTTTTGATAGTTATAGTTTTCAATACCCAGTGAAATTGCTTGCATCTGTACCTGCCGACTACCTCCCTCAATATCAGCATTTTCAACGGCCAGATAGACGTTATCACCGACAAAAACAGGACGCATGGACTCTGCTGTCGCAGGCTTAATGGTGGTGTCAAAACGATGGACATTGACCTGGTCTTGATAAGAAAACACCGACAGTTGTCCATCACTGTGGTAAATAATGGCGTGCAAATAATCTTCCGTGGTCA
>NZ_JAHHPS010000632.1:0-1071 GCF_024606275.1 Endozoicomonas sp. SESOKO4
GAAGAGTCATTTGACCGATCAGTACGGGCAGGCTGCTTTGGCTTTGCTCCCTGCAGTAAGTACTTATCAGTGGACGTTTTAAGAGAACTGGTACCAGAGCCAGAGGCACTGTTAAATGGCCGGATGGTATGGGTGAATGTGTTTCCATGGCTGGCCATTGTTTCGCTGGAGGTATTATTGCTGTTACATCCTGATAGGCGTTCATCAGATGCAAAACCGCCACTGACTATTGTTTCGTTGGAGGTGCGATCGCTGCTACATAGGGATTGACGTTCATCTGATGCTGAGCAACCATGGGCCATTGTACCGTTGGAGGCATTATCATTGTTGCTGATCACAGGCTTTTGTAGTGACAGTTTTTGAAGTGAAGGCTCTCGTTGTGAAGGCTCTCGTTGTGAAGGTTCTTTTGTTGAAGGGAAAGATCGCAACAGCATCATCAGGCTATTTGAATAGCGTACAAAATTAAAGTAAGACGGGTGCTGCTCAAATCGTGTGAAGATCTCCTGAAAAGTACTGGAATATGTAAATGGATGAGCGCAGAACACAATATCACGGATTACGGTTACGTCGGATATTTTCCCCAACAGTTCATAAATAGTTCCAAATGGGTTTTCGTAGAGCAGGAACAGTTGAACAAAGTGCTCAGTAAGACAAGACTTTTCAAAGTCTCCCATAGGCGGTTGTGTGTCAGATTGATTGACTCTTCGGATTATGTCCTGAACAATCTTGGACAAAATGCTCAGGTTGTTGTCGCCCGCTTCGGATAGTGCCTGGTCAGCCAGAGGTATCTTTTGGAGGGCAGACGGAATGTTAAAATCATTCAAAGTACGTGTCTTATCGGTTGTAGATTCTATCAGCTGCTCAATAAACCGGTTACGCAATGAACCCTCTTTGAATGAACGCGGCAGTTCCAGTATCGCCTCAAGAGGCGTGACAGGAGTCCCCCTGTTGTTTGTGCCTTCTGTTTTCAGAACCTGCAAACGCTGAGGCATGTCCAGCTCATCCAGTATTTGCCCCAGCTTAAAAACGGCATCGGGAGCGTCGCTTTCAATGATGGCTATAAGCTGGTTC
>NZ_JAHHPS010000633.1:0-2674 GCF_024606275.1 Endozoicomonas sp. SESOKO4
ACCAATTTATTGCAACCGCAGTAGGACAGCCTTAAGTCCGACAGGCTGCTAGTGCCTGTTGGTGTCGATGGATCAGTTTGCTTTCATTCTTCCTTCCAGAGTTCAGTGATTTTCGCAGTGTGGTAAAAACGACCATCATCTGACATGAAATTGGTAGTCACCAGAAAGCGGCTATCGGCACTGAAGCTGGCTGAGAGTACCGTGCCATCGTGACAGATAGTGATTTCTTTTTTCCATGATGCATCGTCTTTCAGGGTATGGATTTTTGCCTTCCTGTCCATAGTGAAGGTCACCACAAAGCGGCCATCGGTGCTGAAGGTGGCTGAACAAAAACAGACCCAATCTCTATGAAGGGTAGTGGTGTCTTCTTTCCATGATCCATTGTCATTGTGGCTATGAATTTTTGCCGCCCTGTCGATACTGGTGGTCACCATATGTCGGCTATCGGGGCTGAAGGTGGCTGAGAGGACTTTATGGTAGTGGTAGACAGTAATTTCTTCTTCCCATGATGCATCGGTCTTTTCGCCATAGATTTTAGCCGTATTATCGTCACTGGCGGTCACCAAGTGGCATCCATCGGCGCTGAAGGTGGCTGAGTTGATCCGATCTTCATGGGCAATGATGGCTTTTTTTAGCCATCGTCCGTTGTCCTGCTTGCCATAGATTTTAACCAGGTCATCCCTGCCAACAGTCATCACATGGCGGTCATCGGGGCTGAACCTGGCTGATTGGATTGGACCATCGCTGTCGATATGGCTGATGGTGAATTCTTTTTCCCATGACCCATCGTCCTGTTGGGCATAGATTATTGCCGTACAATCTTCACTGGCGGTCACCACACGGCGGGCATCGGGGCTAAATGTAGCTGAGTTGATAGCGTCATCATGGGAAATGGTGGCTTTTATTTTCCATGATCCATTGGCTGACCTGCCAGTGATTTTTACCACGTTATCTTTACCGACAGTCACCACATGGCGGTCATCGGAGCTGAAGGTGGCTGATTGGATCGGACCATTGTGGCTAATGGTGGCTTCTTTTTCCCATGGTCTATCGTCCTTTTGGGCAAAGATTTTTGCCGTACCATCTTCACTGGCAGTCACTATATGGTGGCTATCAGTGCTGAAGGTGGCTGAATTGACCTTGCCAGTATGTTGAACGGTCAGTTTTTTTGTCCATGATCCATCATCCTCTTGGCTAAAGATTTTCGCCTTGTGATCCGTACTGGCGGTTATTAAACGACAGTTGTCGCTACTGAAACTGGCTGATTTGACTGTACCATTGTGTCGGATAGTGACCTCTTCTTCCCATGATCCATCGGCCTTATGGCCATAGATTTTCGCTGTACAATCGTTACTGGCGGTCACCACACGACGGCTATCGGGGCTGAAGGTGGCCGAGTTGATCCTAAGGTCGTGGGGAATGTTGGCTTTTGTAATGGGGTGAATTATTTTTCTCAAGATATTGACGTACCGTGAGTCATCTGAAACCTTACTGTTGTGCCTGCAAAGTTGGACAAAATGGTACAAAGCTTCATAACCTGTTTCTGTCGTATTCCATTCCTTAACAGCTCTATTTGCACTGTCTAACGAATGACAATTGCCGTATTTTTTTAATAGCTTGTTTAAATTGTTAAGTTTTTCTTTTAAGTTATTTAATTCTGATCGACATACAGGGCAAGTTAAAACTGAAAGATGAGGTAGCTCTCTTTGGAGCCACAGATTTAAACAAAGCACGTGAAAAATGTGATTGCATGGCGTTTTCACTAATCTTGCTGTACGTGAAAAGTGCTTACGACATATTGGGCACTCATTATCGGTAATTTGTGCATGTTTCACCTTATCCACTTTAAATGCATTATCGCGGAAAGCATTGATATTCATGTAATCATCCATTGTTTTCCTGGCAGGTACAGCGATGGCTCTACCCGCTCTGGTAAAGGATGGCGTACTTCCCAAACGCGTTTGATGATTATCACAGGATTGTCTTGTCTTTAATCCTTTTTGGCGCAGCACATTAGGCTGATGATTATGGGCGCGCCGCTTTGGTCTTGCTCCCTGCTGTGAGTATCCAGAGCCAGAGGCACTGTCGAAGCTATGAACTTGGCCGGTGGAACTGATTTCAGGCTCACGGGGTGAAGGGTCGGTATGCAACTGAATTAACCCTTCATTTAAGAAATGTTGTAATTCATGAAACGATGGGTGTTGGTGAAATTGCATAAAAGTATTTGAAAAAGAACTGGCAGATTTCAATGATTGTGCAGCAATTATAATCTCATGCGTTACCGCTGAATCTGATATTTGTCCTAACAGATGACGAATAAGTTCAAGTGGGTTTGAGTAGAACAGAAATAATTGAACGAAGTACTCAATAAAACAATATTTTTCAAATTGTCCTATAGGTGGCTGCTGGTCAGATTGATTGACCCTGTGGATTATATCCTGAACAATCTTATACAAAATATCCAGGTTGTTGTCGCCAGCTTTGGGAAGTGGTCGGTCAGGTGGAATGATCGGTCGTAGTGCAGACAGCTTGTCAGGGTCATTCAAAGTCCGTGTTTTATCGGTTGTAGCTTCTATCAACTGCTTGATAAACCGGTTGCGCTTTGAGTTTTCATAGAAAGAACGCTGCAGGTCCAGTGCCGCCTCAAGAGGCGTGACAGGATTACCCTTGGTGT
>NZ_JAHHPS010000634.1:0-1564 GCF_024606275.1 Endozoicomonas sp. SESOKO4
AACAAACTCCGTCCAGGCTACTCTTCTCTGAAGGAATCAAGCATATCAGAGGCGCTGCTGTCAGTATCACTGCTTTCAGAACTGTAAGGCGTCTCCATGGCAAAAGCATATTTAGACATGAGCAAGTTGACGAAAGCTCGCAAGTCGTATATACGTTCATCCAGGTGTTTTCTCAGCCTGTCTTCTTTGTCGAACTCTTTTTCATCATCTCCCCCTGTGGTCTTGTCATGTTTGGCTCCATCAGCCTGCTGATTGGCATTGATGACAGCACCTGCCTCAAGGAGTACAGCACCTGCCTCAAGGTATAATAGCGTCTTGCGTGATTGTTCCAGCAGGTCCTCAAATCCTATGCAGAGGGTTACCAGTATGACTTGGTAATCATTTTGATCAGTAAAAGTTTTTTGTAATTGATATGACATGTATTTTTCTATGGCTATAAGCAATTCTTGAAATAATTCAGGATGTTCATTTCCCGGGTTATCTTTTGCGTCGGTTACCACCTTTTTAAATATTTCAAATAATTTCTGTTCTTTGGCTTCTTTACCGGTAAAGTCAGGAATGGTTTGATCCCAATTTGAGCGGCTAAAATAACTCGACATGTTGTCAATGTGTGTATTTGCGAGTTGTATAACAAAAGGATCAAGCATCAGGCTTAAGGTATCAATGAAACTCACGAAAAGACTATTCCAAACAACTAATTCAGGTTTTTTTTCACCGTATTCTTTTATTAGCCTTAACATTCGTTTATCTGATTTTATATTACGCAGACAAACCGGCATTCCGAAATCATTAACGTAGTAGTTGAGTAGAGAGGAAGAGGCTAATAGCATTGCATCGAATGATGCCCCGTATTTTTCAGTTTCAAAGGGGTCCTCCATTTTTCGCAACAAAAACTCAAGGCGCATTTCTTCCAACAGCATCAGGTCAGAGAAGACTGTAGCAGTTTCTTTAATATTTGCTTTTAAAACGTTGAGATCTTGTATGGGTTCTTTTACACCAAAAAGGTCACCTTTTTTGGCATAGAGTCTCTCGATACCAGACAAATGAGTAGCATCAAGCAGGAATGAGAGAAAAAAGAAACTATTTGCTTTAAGGGGGGTTCCCTTGCAATGGATGGCTGTATAGTAACTCACCATCAACTTCGCGAGGCTCCGTTGGTGCTGTGGATTGGCCATATCGATAGGAGATTCGGTACCCTGAATTGAATATAGAACTTCCATCAACTTTTTCTGGTCTTTGTCAATCTTAATATTGAGAATTAGTTTCACTGTATCAATCATACCAAGAATGGTCAGGCTTTCTTCGGGAGGCTTTGCCGGGACATAGCTCAACATAGTGTTTAAGATTTCTTCATCAATGCCTGTATTCAACCCCTGAATAATGGCAGCAACCTGTACACGGGTCATTGGTGGGAGTGGAGTGTCTATTAAAGGCTGAAGCTGCTGTGCTCGTGCTCCCTCCGATTCATCCATTTTTTTGACTTGCTCAGTTTCATGGTTCATGGCAAATATAAGATGGGTCGTATTCGGGTTGAGAGCAAAAGGAGAGATTCTCCCAACATAAG
>NZ_JAHHPS010000635.1:0-7058 GCF_024606275.1 Endozoicomonas sp. SESOKO4
AGCTGAGTGCCCGTAATGTCTTTGAGAAAACGGCTGGGTTCTGCCCATTAAATGACAATGCCGGGTCCTCATCAAACTGCACAGTACGCCTGGGTACTCCGGATGATGATAATTGGTACTCATCAGGGGAGACGGGTGCCTTTTTTGGGCTGGGCGGTGATGATCAGTTCACGGTAACGGATTTACGCTGGGATTATCTCGGAGGCGGTGAGGGATATGATTCACTGGTGCTTGCCCCTGTGGTCTCCGTTGGTGCGTCGTTTATTGTGGACGGAAACCATCAGCACATTGTCGTTGATGGGCAGGTGCAAGGCTCAGTGTCCGGATTTGAGTTCGTCCACTGGCAGGTACCCGGTTCCGGCCAATTCATCCCACCACCGGAGGTGACCCGGTTAACGGTTACCCTCGGTGATGTGCAGGTTAAAACCGGGGCTAAGTTGGAAAGCATTGTCGTGGGTGGCAGCGGGACTGTCCGACTACTGGATACCGGTTGGCACTCGGTGACCCTCTTCTGCAAGGACGATGGGACCGGGCTTGATAACGTCCATTTTAACCATCCGGGCATCAGGTTATCTGACCTGATGGTTCAAAAGTTTGAGCCAGTAACAACGTTTGAAAATACCCTGACGGGTGGAGAGATGACGCTGTCCTGTTTTGTGAGTCCTGATGCGTCTGTTTCTGCCGAGGTTGAGTTGTTTGATTTTTCTGACTTGTCGGACAGCGACAAGGGGTCAATGACCCTGTTGGTCAGTCAGGGGAAGGATCTGGTTATCAGGGTATTGCCTGCTGAGGGGAGTGAACGAAGGATCGTGGCCAACGACTTTTTCCCAGCGGGCAAAAAAACGCACCTGCTGGTGTCCCAGGATCAAAGCCATTTGATGATTTATCAAAATGGCCGGCTTATCCAGTCTGAAACGCTTGCCCCTCTGCCTGTGGCTATGCGCAGCAGAACGCAGATAGGCGACAATGCCAGGGGTTGGCTGGACGCTGTGGTTTTGGTGGCTGACAGCGTTAACGCCAGAACCGCACGTTTGCTGGCAGAAACACCCACAGGAAAGTTGACCCGGTTAAAACGAATCGATTCCCCTGAGCTGGGAGTGGTGGTCAAAGGGGGCAATCCAAAGACGGTCACTGTGGGTCAGCAGCTCTTAACTCTGGATCAATGGCATACGGCCTTTGTTGAGAGCAAGGGCATGACACCTTTAGGAAGCTTCCGGGAAGGTGCTGAATTGAAGGCGTCAGCGGTTAGCCCTGATGCTGCCAGTTCGGTGAACGCCACCATCGCTCCGGTACCCTCAACTGCAAAGCCTGTAGCTACCGTCGAAAATCCGTTTACCCCCACAAAAAGCACTCAGTTTATTCAGGTAACACCGACTCCCACCCCATTAGAGCCAAGTGTTCCACCCCTTGAGTTTCCTGATTTTCCATTGACTGTTCTTAAACAGGAGTCGCCTGAATTACCAAAGATAACGGGGTTAAGTGAGCTGATTGGCAGAGCAAACTCGGATGAGCCTGTGTTCAAGGAGCTTGAGACCCTGCCTTGTTTTGCCAGTGGCTTGCCTGCTTCAGCTACCGGTAATAAAAGTCAGTTCTCGTACAATAGGCTTCAGTGCAATGAAAGTTCTGTCGAATTGCTTGAGAATCAGCAGGCACCCCAACCGCTGGTTCTTCAGGGTGATCAATGGTCGCTATCGGGGGTAAACTGCTCTGCGTCCTGTACGCCTCTGGTGCCAACTGGTGCCTCTCCTGCTTCTCCTTTGCCCATACAGCATGAATGCTTTTTGCCCTGTAATGTAACAGGTTCAACGACGGATGACGATTACAAGATCCCTCAGTTAACGCCCCTTTCTTATGGAGACGCTATCGACTGTTACATGCAGTGTCAGGGCCCGGCCGCTTCAATGCGAGCTGAGTACAATCAGCCGGTAGAGGTCGATCTTGGTCTGCAACGGGTTACATCGGGTCAGGCACTGGATGTGCTTCTTAAAGAGATCAGGGATTTTAAATGGGACAGTAAGACAGATGTTTTGTTAAAGGGAAATGATCTTGCCAACACCCTTGAGCTGGGCTCATCTGCCTCGAATGGGCAGGTTCAATCAGGGCCGGACGATGACCATATAAGGCATCGATCCCCGGGGAAAATGGTTTATAAATACGAAAAATGGGGAGGCAGAGACCTTATACAGGTATTGGGAGAGGGAAATCTGGAGCTGGATTTTGGCGATGTGGCTATCAATAAAATCACTTTAACGGAAAGTCATGGCGTTGTTGAAGTTGAAGTGAAAGTGAAACATGAGGGTGAAGAAGCGGCGGATCTGTTTTATATCACCGGGAAATCTAAATCAGGAAAAGACAGTTTTCACCAGCCGCGCCTGACCGGTATTCGTTACGGCGGTGGCAGCCTTCAACATGATGACCTGAATGTTCTCATCCAGAGTATTAACCAGTTTGAAAACAAGCTTCAAACGTCGGTTTCCCCATCGATCTCGCCGACTGCTGCCCGGAGTGTGGCGTTGGTTTCGACTTCCTTTGCCGGGTGAGTGGTTGAACCGGCTAAAGGTAGATTTCATTACGCAGGTAAGCCGAGCTGGTCAAAGAAAGCCCGGTTTCTCTCTTTTGCTGATTGCAGTAGGCGATCATAAGATATGACTTCAATGTAAGCATTTCGAGGCTTGTTATAACCAAAGAAACCCATTCCATCATAGATTTCGGTCAGGCTCGCCAGCTCGCATCGTTCTACCATGGTTGGGGTCAGGTCGCTAATGACATAGACATAGCCGGGTATTTCCAGACTGTTCCTGATAGGTCTGCCTGATGTGGTTTTTACCTCGCCTTCACGGATGCGCTTCAGGTAGCCAAGAGCCTGCTCAATAGGGTTTTTGTCTTCTCCTTCTGAGGCATCATTCCTCATAGGTCGCTTGATCTCAACCACTGTCAGGGAGGCTAAGGGCATTGATTTTTTTTCAGAAACCAAAATGGGATTATCATTAATGTTCAGTGCACACAAGTCAGGCTCTTTCGTAGAACTATCATCCGTAATGGGCATGGATCGAAGTGATTTATCGGAGGCCAGAAAATCATGGAAAGCCAGTCTTTCATCAATAAGCCAGAGGTTGCAGGCATCTGTGGAGACTTCTTCAGAGGTTTTCCGCATGGGCATAATAAGCTGATGAATCAGCTCTTCATGAACATATTTCCCGTTGTCCATTTGTCCAATATATTTCTCTAACAAACCAAGAATAACACGTCGATGAGAGACATAGCTGGCCAGGTCTGACTTTTTAAAATCCTCTGCTTTTTTGAGGTAGGCTTTCAGTTTCTTCTGATATAAGCCCATGTCACTTTCAATGGCCGGATTTATTATCTCGTGACCCTCTACCAGCAACTGGCGCTCAATGTCGGAATACTGTTTATGCAACAATGTATCCAGTTCTTTATCGCTCATCCTGGGGTCAACAGAAAACTCCTGCTGATTGATCAGGTGCATTACCGGTCGGTATCTGGGGGCTTTTTCGGAGACGAACTGGTTGATTCTCTCACGACAGGCCTTGAGGTTTTCACTCAGATAATTGTTCAGGTACTGCTTGCTTCTGGCCAGAACATGACGTTGCATATCTTTGAAACTGACTTCGACATCCTCAAGAATCCCCCCTATATCATCAGCTATATCAAATGCAGTGCGCTCGGGACGAACATGGCCGTCCAGATAGTCGGATGAAATATAGCAGGTATAGATGAACTCACCAGCCTCATCCGATATTTTGCCAAACAGCCCCGGGATTTGATGACTAATGGGAATTTCCTGCACCAGCCTGTTAGCTGCGCAAAGGGCGAGAGAGTGCTTCTTTTTGGTCGAAGCATGAAATTTTATATGGGTGAGCCTGAACGCATAGCCTTTTATATCGATACTTTCTTTACTGGCTTTGCTATGCATGTACTGGTCAAACAAGTTTTCCAGCGCAATAGTTTCTGTCCCATCCTTTATAGTTATACGAGGTACAGAATATTCTCTGACAAAATACCAAAGACAATGTTCTAATAAAGCATTAGCGATGCTGGTCGCCGTTTTTGGGCAGGCATCACGATACTTTTTATCGAATCCAGATAGTGTGAGGATAGAGAAAGGCCCTTCGCCATTCGGGTCAGGCTCATGATTCTGAGTCTTTATCCCCTGAGCGGCAGTGAACGAGAATTGCCGTTTAATGATACCTGACGAGTCTGATTTGAAGGCACTGGTAACATCCGCCCTATCGAATGCTTTGAGCCATAATAAACGACCCACTCCCCGGCACCCTTTTCCTATTTTATGATCAGAGTCAAGGGTTTCAAATGATGCCATGTTTTCTTCGTTGAAGCCTATGCCATTATCATGTACTTCAAAGCTTACTATTTCTGAGCAGTGCTCAGAATCGTCAAGCTCAGAGGAAGCCTGCTGACTGCGTAGTATTTTGAGTGTCACAGTGCCGCCTGTGAGCAGATTGTTGTTTTCTTCAAGGGCTTGCAGAGAGTTCACAACGGCTTCAAAAACCGGGAAAAGTCCATGACTCTTGCGCAGATTCGTGTTCCTTAACCTTCCTGTCAGATTGGTATGCAGGCTCATTATAGACAGGCTCCTCAGGCAGGAAGTGCTTTTTACCAAAATTCAGCGAACTGAAATATTCTATACAGATCCTCAGAGGGCTGCTGACTTTATTATTGCTTAGCCATTGCGGAGCTTCCCGATGCTGCTCGGAATCAAGGCTTGAGCCTCTGCCTGTGAGGGTTTCCGGGTTTAGCGAAATCGTCGTAAACCAAACCATAGCGAAAGCGGGTGGCTGGTGTGGCTCTTAACGAACAAGCATTCCCGGATGGTTAGTTGTTTGGGAAGGCTGGGCGAAACTGCAAGACCGTCTCCACACCTACCGGATGACACGGGGTGTGGAGATCTGATTAAGAGATAGCCTTTAGGGCGGGTAGTTGACTTCCTCGTTTGAGGCTTTTTAGTGGATAGCTAGTTATCAGCATCAAAGAAGCCTCTGGCCCAGTTTAACCCTTCACTGATTAGTGGGCCTTCCTTTTATTGTGATATGTTCTTATATCAAAGCGCATAAAGTTCCCGCGTGTGGGGCGCCGCCACAGGCCGCGTCCCAGCCAGCTTGCTGGCGACACGACGCAATTGATATGTACGGTCTCAATGTTTTGTTTTGTTTTGTTTTGGAGGGGCTTACCGGAATACTGAAGAGGTAAAGAGTATCTTTGCTAAAATTTTGTTCATTTGGCCACTCTATTGAACCAAATGCTACTTTTACTATTATTTTTGCAACATAACGAGCCTGTAGAAAAACCCAAAAACAAAGCCGTAAAATTTGCGGCTCTTGTTATTAGCGAGTGCTGATCGGTGATCTTCAGGCTCCCGGTTAATTTATAAATTTTCCATTCTGGCTTATTACCAGTCTGAGAACTGTTCAGAACACTGCAGGCGCTTCTGGTGGGGCAAACTGTTCACACAAACACCGATCAGTGTCGTTTCAGCGTTTCTTTTTGATCTTCTCCATCCGCTTTAGCAGTTTCTCGCCGCCAGAACCATGGACTTTCTTGAGATTGTGCAAAGTGCACGTCAACTGCCACCGGGCATTGACCTTGGGCCGTCCTCGAAACGTGAACCGGGTGAGTCCCATCTCCTGCATATGGCCGAAAGGCGGCTCGGCAATGGCGAGTCGTTTTCTGTAAATCCGTTTTCCTGCCGGGCTGTCGATCCTGTCTTTCATCAGCTGCAGAGCATTGGGCTTCTTGTAGCCTTCCAGTTTGTAACGGAGCACTACGGAACGCGCTGAGGGTTGATCAGGTTTGCGCAGGCACTGAGCTTTTTTATCGGGCAGACCCGACAATGATGATGTTTCTTCCTGTTTATCGAAGGCAAAATCTTTCAGGGTGAAGCGGCCTGAGGCGGTAGGCTTAACGTGATTCTTTGCCAGGGCCGCCCGTTCTTTTTTGTGTTAGGTGCTATTCTGAGCATTTGAAACTCAGGAGTGCATTAGGTGAAACACGTGTCTTTACTGTTGTGTCTATTAGTATTTTGTCCATACTTGTTCGCTCATGAGTACACTCAAAAACAACCTCAGGTCAATTTTTCTCAAATAATAAATTTAGAAAAAAATCCACAGTTTGTAACTTTTGGTATTATTAACAGTGTTGTTTATATAGCAGTTAGCACAGCATCTAATGTGGTTTTCACAAAAAACAAGTATGACTTAAATGAAATTGATTTGTTCATAAAAAACTCTAGCGTATTGGAATTTGTTTTTGCGAATTTATTGTCCTCGGTAGGGGATTTTCTGGTTGTTATATTGCCTACAACCTTTATAAATGTTTTTTTAGAAAGGATATCTGATTATTGTTTTGAAGATAATGCAACAACTAATTTGATAGCTGTTTATTTAAGCAGAACTTCTAGTTCTTGTGTTATATCATATTACTATTTAACACTTAATGAGCCGCTAAGGGATCTTCTGAGTACATCATTCTTCCTAATTGGAGTAAACACATATATCGATCATGGCGTAATTGCAACGCTGTTATATATAACACTCTCAACGTTTGTTGCCCATTTACGTTTGAGATGTATTGGTTGGTAGATATAGACAGGCACCTAACCGCAAAGCTGTCGGGCGCACAGTATGTGCGTCCTGTTGAGCGTGTTGTTAGTTAGCGTGTTACTTGCCGACGAGGTGGTTCACGATCTGGATCAGAAGCTCTTCGCTTTTGCCAAAACGCCGGTCAATCGCTTTGTTGAATACTTTTTGTTCTGCAATAAACGCATCAACCTCTTTGAACTTCTCACGTTGTTCATTGAGGATCAAAGAGACAGCTCAGTGAGTAGTTTCAAGAATTTTGTCGTTTTCTTGGAAAGCATAGTCAAGAGCGTTTACTTTGGCTCCTGGTGACATAGGTACTACCTGTTTTATTGAATGAGCCATGAGCGTAGCAGACATTGAGAGATTGCACAGAGACACCTAACGCCACGAAAATCATGAAAGTGCCTGCCCAGCAAGGACTTCAGCCAGATAGCGTGTACTCAT
>NZ_JAHHPS010000636.1:0-5821 GCF_024606275.1 Endozoicomonas sp. SESOKO4
CCTACCGAGCGCGCCATCTTCAGAAAGCCCTATTTTTATAGGGCTTTTTGTCGTTTTGGGGGTGGCTTTTGTACTGCCTATCTCGCCTTTTATTATTTTTTGGTCGTTTAATTTCCGCACTGGCAAAAACCGTAAAAACGCCCATTTTTGGCCATTTTGGGGCCTTTTTCTCTTTCTCTTCTCTTAAATCTGCACTTTTCAAAATTCGTGTGCGTACTTTGATTTCCCCTTTAAAAACAGTTGGTTATCAGTGGTTTCAGGATGTTTGGACGGGTGTTGGGTTTGCACTTTATTAGCGATATGTGTGGGGGACGGTCGGCGAACTTTATGATTAAAAATCGAGGGGTAAAAAGGAGGGAGTACATCAATCCTCCGGTATACCCAATGCCTTCTTCTGCTCCGACCACAAGAGTGGAAAAGGCTTCATAAAATCAGCCAGTACCAAACCTCCCAGGCTGCGACCATCAATAATGGCTTCCTGAATCTCTGACGACAGAGTGGTCAGCCGGAGGATTTTCGAAGCATAGCTTTCGCTGTTGATTCCTTCCTTTTTAGCCAGCACTTTCAGGTGCTTCTCTTTTCCTGTTTCCAATGCCTTCAACCACCGATGCGCCCTGACCAGAGCATTTCTCAAAGCCGGATCGGCCTCTTCCAGTGCCGGACGACCATCTGGTGTGGTGACCTGGCTCTTGCCCTTGCGGCTGATGAACTTGATGGGGATATGCACCAGAATACAGTTCTCATCTTCGAGATAGGTGCGGGTCGCTTTGCCGGTTACTTTTATGGCCATGTCACTTCTCCTTGTAACTCATTGGTGATGGTGGGTATCCCTTCCTGGTGGAACCGAATCTCAATGCCCTGCTGATGGACGTCTATTCGGTTGACCAGCAGTTTCATTAAACGGCGCTGCTCTTGGGGAAACAGAAGATTCCAGATATCCGACAGGTCGTTCAGGGCTTCCCTGACTTGATCTTCATTGAACGTTTCCTGATCCGTCAGCATCTGCCACGTGGTGAAAATAATCTCTGGCTGCTTCAGTAAATCCCGTAGACTTTCCACCACCAAAAACTCGATTTCCTTCGCGGGCAAGGTAGGCAGGTGTGAATGTTTGTGGCCGTGCCTCCGGGCCACGCTACTGACGTAGTAACGGTGCAATTTGCCCTTGCTGCGGGTGGCCGTAGGTATCAGGGCTTCCTGTTCAGGACCGAACAGAAACCCCCGCAGAAAGGAAGGACTGTGCCTGTGTCGGCTGTCTGTCTGGCGGCCCGAGCTGTTGCTCTGGAGAATGGCCTCTACCTTCGCCCAGACCTCGGGTTTGATAAGGGCTTTATGCTCACCCGGATACCATTCACCCTTGTGTCCAATCTCACCAATATAAAGTCGGCTCTTCAATAGTTTATAGATGGCTGTCCGAGTGAACTTCTTGCTGCCAGCCACTTGGCCACCCTTGCGCGGCAGTCGCTTGGTTCGAAAGCCCATCTCATTAATCCGTTCAGCGGTTTCAACCTGTGAGCGGGTTTCAATAAAAGTCTTAAAGATCTCCCGGATAATCACCGCCTCTCCTTCATTGGGGATAAGCTTGCGATCGACCACGTCATAACCCAGCGGTGGCGTCCCACCCATCCATTTACCTTTCTTTTTGGAGAGCAGGAACTTGTCCCTGATGCGCTCTCCAGTGACTTCCCTTTCAAACTGGGCAAACGACAATAGAATATTGAGCGTCAGCCGTCCCATGCTGCTGGTGGTATTAAACTGCTGGGTGACAGCGACGAATGATACTTTATGCTTGTCGAACACCTCCACCAGCCGGGCAAAGTCAGCCAGCGACCTGGAGAGGCGATCCACTTTATAAACCACCACTACATCAATTTTTCCGGCTTCCACATCCTGCATCAGTCGCTGAAGTGCAGGCCGTTCCATGTTCCCTCCGGAAAAGCCGCCATCGTCGTATTCGTCCGGCACCAGAATCCAGCCCTCCTGTTTCTGAGAAGTGATATAAGCTTCACCCGCTTCCCTCTGAGCGTGGAGTGAATTGAACTCCTGCTCCAGACCTTCTTCCGAAGACTTGCGGGTATAGACTGCACAGCGCTTGAGATCCTTAATCTTGCTTTTACTTCTGCCCATGGCGTTTTCCCCGCTCATGGCTGCTCCCCTTCAATCCAAAGAACACCGGCCCCGACCAATGACTTCCGGTAATCAGCTTGGCGATCCCGGAAAGGCTCCGGTATATCTGGCCCCGGTACTCGAAACCTTCCCTGGTGACAATCACCTCGTGGGTTTCACCTTCATACTCCTTAACAATCCGGGTACCTGCTGGTGGCTTATTGACCCTGGCCTTGGGCACCGATTTGTCTTTAGCTGAAGGTTTCTGCAGCCGTTGCAATCGATTTTTATGCTTCTCGGAAAGGCTGCCCAGTTCCAGCTCCTGAACCCGGAAGGCCAATCTTTGTCGCAGCAGTCGTTTATTGAGCCTGGGGGCTTTGGTGCCATAGAGCTTTGGCCAGAGTTCCAGCAGTGCCTTGGTGGACATCTTCTGAATGGCAGCTACCTTGGCCGCCAGGCTTGACTGTTCGGATAATTCATTCTTCATTGTTGGACTCCTGTCGTTGAACCGTATGAGACATACAGGCTCTGGTTCCGGCATTAGTCCAGTTATCTTTCTCTCTTTCGGTGTTTTCCCGCTCTTGCTGCTTTATATGGCGACGTTCAATACCGACAGCCAGAATCTGGCAGATAGCCAGGGTATTGGGGTGCGGCTGATGGCTTGATAGGGTTTTGTTCATGGTGGGCTCCCATCCCTGGGTGGTGCGGATTTATTTAAAAGTGTTGCTGTAAAACTGGCTGGAATCCATACCGAGGTAACTGGTTCTATCCGGTGCTTTCCAGAGGATTGACAAGACGTGCAATCGGGTACAAGATGACACTGTATAAAAAAACAGTAGTTCGTAGAGGTCAGGATGTAGCAGTAAAAAAATCAAAAAAACGGAGGACGGGATGCCCTATGTAAAGCGAGTCCTGAAATATGTTCGGGATGATTATTGTCGTAAGTTGCTGCAGTTAACCGGAGTGACGAAAGCGCAAAGGATTATTGCTCAAGAGCCTGAAATCAGTACCACCGTCAATCTGATAGACACCTATGCCAACCTCGATAAAAGACACCGGAAGACTTTTGAAGACCTGACTCGGCGCATTGACCAAATGACGGATGAAGTGGGTCAGGAGTTCCTGGCCAGGCTGGTCAAAAATAAAGCCGAGTACACTGCCCAGAGTGATCCTTATAATAAGGCCGCCTGGGCCCTTCTTCATGAACAGACCCTCTTTGAACAGGCCGAAAATGAGCGCTTTGCGGATGAGGCAAGGCTCACAGCAAAGTGGGATAGCTTCAGGGTATTATCCAACGTCAATCAGCTCCCGGATCTGAAAGGATTAAAAGAGTATCTCACCCAGCACTTTGGCGGAGATGATGAAGTGCTGGTGGAGCTGTTTAAACGTGAACGCCCAAGCATCGATGGCACCACAGAAACCTTGCAACAGGTGATGGTTTACCGGGAAGGTGTGCCCAGCCTGCTCAAGGAAGTTTCCAAGGAAAAGAAAGCACTCCGGGAAACCATGGTCAGGCCAGCAAGGGAGTATGCTTTCCTATGGAACCCGAAGAAGGGTGAGCTGGAAGTCGTGACTCGTAAGAAGCAGGAGCGCGAGAAGCTGGCCCAGCTGTTCACCAGCAAAGGACTGGGAATAGAACAAGCCCCGGAAAAGCTGGAGAGAAGACAACTTACGCTGGATGTGCTGAAGTCAAATCCAGTCCTGCCATTTACCCGTGAAAAAGGGATTGAAAAGGTCTCTGTCTCCTATCTGAAATTCAAATCAACCCGAACCAAAGCTACTTACACCGCTCGATCCCCTGCCCATAAAGCCCATGAGAAAAATGTCTATCAGGTGATGAAAGAAGATGAGGTGGAACACTTTCTGAATTGTGACCATTACTCTATTGCTGAAGTTTCCATCGCTGTGAAGTTCAGGAAAAGGGAAGGACAGAGTCGTGCCAACAGCACCATCATCATTCTGAAAGATCCCTGCACTTCCAATTTACAGGATTTGACGGAACGGGAACGTTATCTCAGCTGGAATAAACTCAAGGAGTGGGGACTGACTCATGACTGATACACTGGAATTACCGAAGAAACAGCGTTCATTTCGCTACCTGGCCGGGCTGTACGAAACCGATTCTGGAACGGTTCTGAAAGCCTGCCTGGAAAAGGATAGACCCAATGAAGCTTCTGACATTGTCAGCTCTGGAGCTTTGACTCCGGGCGGTTTGGCTTCCGTCATCCCCATTGATACCGACGACGGAGAGCTCTGGCTGGAGGTGATTGAGAGAAACCCGGAGCGCGAGCCGGGTGTCTATACCTGTTACTGTGTCTCCGAGGGCTTTGTTGAGGTTACGGAAGATCAGCAGCGGCAATACAAGTACGACAGAGATTGGCTAATCAAAGTGCTTAAGAACCACCTTAAGTTGTCAGGCGAACAGGTCACGGTGATTCCTGAACTGCTCGAGTGGCTGGGCAATATTCAGGTAGATGGGCAGCCCTACCAGGTTCTGCTTGCCAGACACCTGACCAGTATGAGCGGCTTCAAAAGCATTTATCAGAACTTGGAAAGTTGGCAGGGTAAGGCTCCCGGTGTGGTTCTAACAGTATCCGAGCGGTTTGACCATCTGCTTCCCTTGCCAGGCCCGTATCCGATTGTGTCGATTATGTCGCTGCTGTCTTCTGAAGGCCCTTGTGAAATAGATACCCGAAAACTGAAAGATGTACTGCGCGCAACCTTCCAGCCTGACCTTGGATCACTGGAGGTAGAGTGGGAGTACTATGGTAGCCAGGGACGGTTTGAAGCAAGTGGCTGCGAACCCTGGGATATTCGAGGTGGTCAACGCTGCAAGGTGGCGAACATGATTTACGATGCCTGGCTGGCAGGAAACCGGGGAGTAACGACTGAGCAGATCAAGGAGGAAGGCATCAGCTATACCCATCCACGAAACTGTTTCAATGACAGCGATCAGTGGGAAGACTATATCCAGTACGAGAACAGATTATGGAGCTTAAAGGCAGAGCCCCGCTCCAGACGAGCAGGCGTGTCCTAATGACAATCGGGAAAAGTTGACTTCAGCACCGGCTTCAGGCCGGTTTTTTTTGTCATTTTTTTAAGAAAATAACGCCGTCTACACTCTGTCTACTTCCCATCTACTCTCTGTCTACTCCGACTGTCCCATGATTGATCCTGCCTTTGGAAAAAACAAGAAGGAGCATGAAATGGAAGTGCAACACCTGAGCCAGAAAGAACTGGCCGACCGCTGGCGGATCAGCCCCTACACCCTCGAGAAATGGCGTATGCGTGGGTTGGGTCCCTGCTATATCAAGCTGGGTAATCGTGTCGTTTACCGGTTGTTAGATATTGAAGCGCACGAGGCTTCGCATACCCATGCGGGTACATCGCAGCCAATCTCTTGTCGGGGAGGTGAGGTATGAGCAGCGAGCAGGAAAACATCCAGAGTATGAGCGTTGCTGAACTGGCCGCCCGTTCCGGAGAAGAGTTAGCAACTTTGGTCAAAGAGACTGATAAAGCCCTGGCACAACTCCAGGTGCAAAAGGATTGGTTGGAATCGGTCATTGCCTACAAGTACGTTTTCAAGGCTTCCCAGATCCGGGCAAAGCTGCAGCAGGAATTTGGTGAAATCAGCTTTGAAGATGAGGGTGTGGGAGTGCTGGTGGATTTGCCCAGGGAGGTTAGATGGGATCAGCAGAAACTAAAGACCATCGCCCAG
>NZ_JAHHPS010000637.1:0-1007 GCF_024606275.1 Endozoicomonas sp. SESOKO4
GTCACGGCCATGCGGGCGGCTCTGCAAGAGTGTTGGCGCCCTGGCGACTCACAGAAGCGGTTTTCACACCGGGCAAAAAACATGTGACGTGACCGTAGTCGGGGAGGATTGCCAGCAGCAGCCGTGCGGTAAGCTCTTCAAGAATGCTCGAGCTCTGTCGGATCACAAAAGCTTATGCCACGGTGAGCAACGAACCTGTGAAGTGATCGTGGTCGCGGAGCATGGTCAACCGCGACCATGCGGGAAGCCCTGCAAGAATGCCAGAGCCCTGAGGTATCATAAAAAACAAGACCACTGCGGACGAAAAGTTTGTAAAGTGATCATGGTCGGGAAGGATGGTCGGCAGCGACCGTGCGGGAAATACTTCAAGAATGTTCAAGCCCTGTCAACTCACAAAAGCGGATACCACAGCGGGGAACGAACCTGTGACATGAGCGTGGTCGGGGCGGGTGGTCAGCAGCGGCCATGTGGGAGAGTCTGCAAGAATTCTAAAGCCCTGTCGAATCACAAATACGCCGCCCACAGAGGGCAAAAATTCTGTGACGTGACTGAATGCCGGGAGGATGACCAGCAACGGCCAAGCGGGAAGGCCTACAAAAATTCACAATGCCTATGGGATCACAAAAGAAGACATCGAAAACGCAAGCCTGTTGATCTGAACGAGGACGATGAGCTTAGTCCATCAGCAGATAAAGTGAATAAGTGTGAAGACCAAGGGAAACTAACGGACTAATACATATAAGCTCGCTATTCTCCTCACAAAACCGAAATTTCAGCCTCAATTTTCTGCCGTCCTCGCAACGGGGCCGTTTGGAAGGGCACTGTTCTTTGTCAGCCTGCTGGATTTTGACATAAAGCACATCCATTTTCTTGATCTATCCTTCTTCTCTGTAAACCAGAATGCAAGGATAGAATTATTAAACACTCATTCTTTGAGGGAATACTGTTAACGCTGTTGTCGTTGTCTGTCGCCTGTTCGGCCGGATCGTTGACAAGATGTTTTATTT
>NZ_JAHHPS010000638.1:0-1162 GCF_024606275.1 Endozoicomonas sp. SESOKO4
CCCTGGTGCGACTCTGGCAGACAAAAGGCAAACACGAATGGTCTGAAAAATTGCTGCTGAACATGAGTCGCAAGCACCCTGATGCCAGTGCCGAAATGCTGTGCAAGCCTTTTGGGCATTACGTTATTGATCTGACTTTGGCGCGGCATTGGGCGATCATGGGCAAGCATCAGCTGGCTGAAGGATTGCTACTGAACATGAGTGGCAAACACCTCGGTGACCGTGTTGAAAGGCTTTGCAGGGTCAGTGGAAACCGTGAGATTGACCTGAGCCTGGCCCTGGTCTGGCAAGTTACGGAAAAGCTGGAACTTTCTGGAAAGATGCTGCTGAACCTGAGCGGCAAGCACCCTGGTAACAGTGAAGAAATCCTGTGTCAGCCCTGTGGAAATTATGAAATTGATTTGGCCCTGGTTCGATACTGGGGGCGAGTAGGCCAATATAACAGGGCTGAAAATCTACTGCTGAACATGATGGGCAAAAAACCCAATCAAAATAAAGAAATCCTGTGTCAACCCTGTGGAGATCATGTCCTGGATCTGGCTCTGGCCCGACTCTGGGAGACGATGGGCAACTATGAATGGGCTGAAAGACTGCTGCTGAACATGAGTCACAAGCACCCCAATGACAATGAAGAACGCCTGTGCAAGCCTTGTGGAAAGCAAGAGATTGATCTGGCACTGGCAAGAAATTGGGAGATGCAGCACAAATATACACTGACTGAAAGGTTGCTGTTGAACATGGCCGGCAAGTCTCTCTTCGCCGGAGAGGAAGCGCTGTGCAAACCCACCGGAAATCTCAACATTGATCTGACTCTGGTGAAATTTTGGGAGCTAACGGGCGACCATAAACGGACTGAAAAACTACTGCTGAACATGAGTGGCAAGCATCCCAAAGCCACTGAAGAATTACTGTGCAAACCCTGTGGGCGTCCTCTGATTGACCTGGCCCTGGCACGAATCTGGGAGGTAATAGGCAAACATACACGGTCTGAAAAACTGTTGCTGAACATGAGTGACAAGCACCCCGATGACACTGAGGAAGACCTGTACAGACCCAGCGGAAATCACGATCTTGATCTGGCCCTGGTCCGCCTCTGGCAGGTGATGAATAAAAATGAACGGGCTCAAAGACTGATTCATCGCTGCTGTGATTTATACCATAC
>NZ_JAHHPS010000639.1:0-6214 GCF_024606275.1 Endozoicomonas sp. SESOKO4
CCCTGGTGCGACTCTGGCAGACAAAAGGCAAACACGAATGGTCTGAAAAATTGCTACTGGACATGACGGGTAAGCATCCCGGTGCCAGTGAAGAGATTCTCTGCCGACCTTTTGGACGTCTTGATATTGATATGACTCTGGTTCGACACTGGGAAATCATGGGCAAATATCACCTGGTTGGAAGATTGCTGTTGAACATGAGTAACAAGCACCCCAGTGACAGTGAAGAAAGCCTGTGTCTGCCCTGCGGAGTTTATGAAATTGACTTGGCCATGGTTCGATACTGGGAGGATGTAGGCCAATATAATACGGCTGAAAAGCTGCTGCTGAACATGATGGGCAAGCAGCCCAACCAAAATATAGAAATCTTGTGTCAATCCTGTAGAGATCATCAATTAGATCTGGCTTTGGCACGACTCTGGCATATGATGGAGAAATATGAATGGGCTGAAAGACTGCTGCTGAGCGCCAGTGACAAAGACCCCAATGATAATGCAGAACGCCTGTGCAAGCCTTGCGGGAATAAACATATTGATCTGGCCCTGATAAGAAATTGGGAGATACAGGGCAAATATATATTGGCTGAAAGGTTGCTGTTGAACATGGTTGGCAAATCTCCCTTCGCCAGTATGGAAACGCTGTGCAAGCCCTATGGCGATTCGACAATCGACCTGACTCTGGTGAGACATTGGGATGTGGTGGGCGAATATAAACGGTCTGAAAAACTGCTGCTGAACATGAGTGACAAGCACCCCAAAGACCCTGAAGAATTACTCTGCAAACCCTGTGGGCAGCCTCTGGTTGACATCGCCCTGATGCGAACCTGGGAGTCAATGGGCGAGTATAAACGATCTGAAAAACTGTTGCTGAACATGATTGGCAAGCACCCCGATAACGATGAGGAAGACCTGTGCAAGCCTAGCGGGAATCATGATCTTGATCTGGCCCTGGGACGTCTCTGGGAGATAATGAATAAAACAGAACGGGCCCAAAGACTGATTCATCGTTGCTGTGATTTATACCATACGAGTGAATGTGAGTTGGCACTGCTTAATTCCTATGCCGGGACAGCGAGATTTATGGAAATGATTACCGGGTATCAGGAAAGCGCCAATATATTGCTGTCAAACTCGATCCATTATTTCCGACTGGCCTCTCAACAAATAGCAGACAATGACCCTGGGTCAGGACAAAGTAACCTTAAAAAGGCGCTTGAGTATGCAGAATCCGTACTAGAGAAACACCCCGGGAATGCAGGCGCCTGTTCGCAAAAAGCGCACTGTCTCAGAATGATGAATGACCGTAAAGAGGTTTGGAGCGAATGGTTCAAAAAAGCCAATGCCCTTGACCCCGGACGGTTAGGGAAGTTTAAAGCTAACGACATTTGGCGAATCATCGAAGCTCGAGCCGTTCAAAAGGTGAAGGATCTGGCATAGCCAACCTGAGCGCCTGCGGCGAAAATAAGAGTCTGACCAATGAGCCAGAAATATTGAATTCCAAAGGGTAAGTCATTAAGGCACTTCCGTTTGTTGCTCGTGGTTCGAGGAACGATCGGTCTTCGGGCACGCCTTCAACTATTCGCCATCGGCGAACCACCGCGCGCAGGATGACAACCAAGAAGGAAGTAATGATTGCTTGCTGCCAGTGAATGACACCACTCAGCTTGAATTGAAAGACAGAAATCCACTTTCTGCTTATTGATCATGGTCTCGAATCAGAGTCCTGATTTTATTCGTTGAACTTAACAACATGTCATGAACTTTTTCTCAAAAACCGACTCAAACAATCTCAACCAATTTTCGAAGTCCTTGATAATAACCAAGGTTAAATACTCACTTTCAGGGAACAAAGCATGAATGGTGTAGATAATAACTGCAGTATTGCAGGTTCACACTCATTGGCAACCAAGCAAGCTCATTCGGAAATAACAACGGGAATCAGTGCAGGTAGAAGTATTACTGTATCTGGCGAGGAAAAAAAGGAAAAAACGTCATTACTGGATTTATCCGCATTTCCCCTCATATTTCGTTATTTAAAACTTCGGGATATTCGCAGTTTGGAACAGGTATGCACCTATCTTCACGCTGCGGTAAAAGAAAATAACGCACTGGCAAAAGCCTGGTATCGGCAGTTTTTTTCAACACACCAGTACCAACTAAGGACAGCCATCACTACAAAAAATGATCACCAATTCCGTAGCTGGTTTGAGTCTTTTTCAAATGATAAGGCATTAGTGGACTCATTAACCAATCGCAAACGAGAGGCTGTTTTTTGCCCTGCTCTGTTGTACTTCAACAAGACTAACCTGATGTCTGAATGTAAAACATTTAAATTGGAAACAAAAGACACCATTCACGCAAATGCAATTATCAGAACAGCCGCCCTTAGTGTCGATGGCCGTTACCTGGTCACCGCCGTTGGAGACAACTCGGCAATGGTCTACGCTCAAGGGGCTAATGGATCCTGGGTAATAAAAACCGCCATTATCCATAATGACCTTGTCACGTCAGCCAACTTCAGTCTTGATGGCCGCCATGTGGTCACCGCCAGTCGGGGTCGCGAGGCGAAAATATATAGCCTGGGACGCGATGAATCATGGGAAACAAACGTTACCGTTACCCTTGACTCTGCCATCAGATCAGCCAGCTTCAGCCCCGATAGCCAACATGTGGTGATCGTCAGTATGGAACGCATGGCGCAAATCCATAGCCTGAAGAACAATGGATCATGGGAATTAACAGCCAACCTTTACGATGTTCGCTCAGCCACCTTCAGCGCCGATAGCCGCCGTTTGGTGACTGCCGAACGTGGTAGCACAGAGATGAAGATCCATAGCCAGAAGTCCGATGGATCATGGGAAGTAAAAAATATCATTCGCCTTGAGGATAGTATCAACTTAATCAGCTTCAGCCCGGAAGACCGCTATGTGATAACCCTCAATGGGCATTCCAAGGCGAGAATGTATCGCTGTGAGACCAATGAATCATGGAAAAGTGTGGTCGAAATTCAACACAAGCAAGTTATCCATTCGACTACTTTCAGTGCGGATGGCCGCCATGTGGCGACTGCGAGCCTGGATGGCATAGTAAAAATCTATGGCCAGAGAGCCGGTGGATTATGGGAAGAAAAAACCATCATTGATCACAAGCATTCAGTTGAATCAGTGACCTTCAGCTCTGACAGTCGCCACCTGGTGACTACCTGTCATAGCCACACAGCGAAAATCATTGGTCAGGAAGCCGATGGGTCATGGGTGGAAAAAGCCTGCATCACCCATGCTTGCTGGATCTTATCTGCCACTTTCAGCGCCGATAGCAGCCGTGTGATAACCGCAGGTTGTGATGGAACGGTGCAAATCACTGAACTACAGAGGAGTGACGTATATTAACTCAATCAACGTTGGACGTCCTTGCGAATCATTAAGGATAAAAACTCACTTTCAGGGAACAAAGCATGAATGGAATAGGTAATAACTCCAGCATTGCAGGTTCATACTCACCACCACCCAAGCGAGCTCGATTGGAAACACCAGCGGATTCCGGTTCGGGTTGGAGTATCACTGTATCTGACAAGGAAAATAAAGACAGGCCCTCATTGCGAGATTTATCCTTACTATCAAGCTCCCTCATTTGTCGCTATTTAAAGCTTCGGGATATTCGCAGTTTAAAACAGGTATGTACCTACCTTAACAACACGATCAAACAGGATAATGCTCTGGCAAAAGCGTGGTATCGGCAGTTTTCTTCATCACACCGGTATCTGCTATGGACAACCATCACTGCCAAAAATGAGAACCAACTCCATGATTGGCTGAAGACTTTTACGAATGATAAGGCGTTAATCGATTCACTGACAAATCGCCGACAGAAGAGTGTTTATTTACCTGCTCTGTTATATTTCACCAAAACTAACCTGATGTCTGAATGTGAAAGATTTAATTTAGTAACAAAAACCATCATTAAAGAAGATGACGAAGTCAAATCAGCCTCTCTCAGCGCTGATGGCCGTCACCTGGTGACGGCCAGCATCGATCATTCGGCAAGAATCTACGGCCACAAGGCCGATGGATCATGGGAAAAAAGAGCCATCATTCCCCATAACAGGTGGGTCAAATCAGCTATCTTTAGCCCCAATAGTCAATATGTGGTGACTGCCAGCAACGATAGCAGGGCACAAATTTACGGCCCCGGGTGCAATAAACGATGGAAATTAAAAGCCATCATTTCCCATAATCATTCGGTCAAGTCAGCCTCTTTCAGTGCCAATGGCCGCCATGTGGTGACTGCCAGTTGGGATAGAACGGCGCAAATCCATAGCCAGAAGGACGACGGATCATGGGAATTAACAGCCACCCTTTTTCACAATGATGCTGTCCAATCAGCCATTTTCAGCGCCGATGGACGTCATGTGGTCACCGCCTGCTGGGATAAAATCGCGAAAGTTCATACCCTGAAAGACGATGGAACATGGGAAGTAAAAGGTACCCTTTTCCATAAAGGTCCTGTCATATCAGCCAACTTCAGCCCCGATAGTCGCTATGTGGTGACTGGCAGCAAGGACCGCAGGGCGAAAATCTATGGCAGGGAAACCAATGGATCATGGGTACGAAAAGCCATCATTCACCACGAAGATGATGTCAACTCAGCTACCTTCAGCCCCGATGGCCGCCATGTGGTGACTGCCAGTAATGATGGCAGGGTGAAAATCTATGGTCAGAAAGCCAATGGATCATGGGAAGAAAAAACCAACACATACCATAAGGATGGAGTCAACTCGGCCAGCTTCAGCCCTGATGGCCGTCATCTGGTGACTGCCAGCAAGGACGGAACGGCGAAAATCATCGGGCAGGAAGCTGATGGGTCATGGTTAGAAAAAGCCAGCATTGCCCATAAAGGCTGTGTCTGCTCAGCCACCTTTAGCGCCGATGGTAGCCACGTAGTCACAGCCAGTGACGACTGCACGTTGAAAATTACTGAACTACGGAGGAGTCATCAATTGTTTGCTGCCACTGAATGACGCCATTCTGCACGTGTTCATAGAAAGAGACTTTGTTAGTTTCATTCAACAACACGCTATGAACTTTCATTCTGAAACTGAGTCTAAATCGCAGCATCAATATTGACTGCCCGTGCTGATCGAATATAAATACCCACTTTGGAGGAACCTGACATGCACGGAATACATGATCACTCCTGCATTAAGGGTTCAGAATCAACACCATCCAAGCGAGTTCGATTGCAAACACCTGCGTGTGCCAGTGCGGGTAGAACGATCAAGCTGGCTGATAAGGAAACAACGTCATTGCTGCATTTATACTTATCATCATTTTCCATTATTTTTCGCTGTTTGAAACTTCGGGATATTCGCAGTATGGAACTCGTATGTACCCGCCTTCGCGATGAAGTCAACACGGCCATCTTCAGCCCCAATGGCCGCCGCATGGTGACTGCCAGTTTCTTCGATGGCACGGCGAAAATCATTGCTCAGGAGCCTGATGGGTCATGGTCGGAAAAAGCCAGTATTTCCCATAATACTCCGGTCCGATCAGCCAGCTTCAGCGCCGATGGCAGTCATGTAGTCACCACCAGTTACGACGGCATGGTAATAATCACTGAACTGCGCAGGAGTGATTTATTGCCTGCCGTCACTGGGTGAAGCCATTCTGCGTGCGCTGAAGGACACTTTGTTCGTCTTGCTTAACAATAAAATGAACTTTCATTCCAAAACCGACTCTAACCTGTGGCATCTATCTTGATCAGGTTTGCCAATCGGGGATATACACCTGCTTTCACGGAATAAAGAATGAATGTAATAGATAATAACTTCAGCATTGAGGGTTCAGACTCACCACCATCTAAGCGAACTCGGTCAGAAACACCGACGGGGACCAGTGCGGGCAGGTCCATCACTGTGCCTGATCAGGAAATTAAGAAAAAGTCGTCATTACAGGATTTATCCTCGTTATCATTTTCGTTAATTTTTCACTGTTTGAAACTTCGGGATATCCGCAGTTTAGAACAGGTATGTACCCGCCTTCGTAGTATTGTTAGAGAGAATAATGCATTGGCAAAAGCATGGCATCGCCAGCTTCCTTCACAACACCAGCATCATCTGAGAATGACCATCACCACAAAAAATGAGAATCAACTCCGTCATTGGTTGAAGTCATTTACGGATGATGAGGAGTTACTCGACTCACTCACCAATCGGCTGC
>NZ_JAHHPS010000640.1:0-1577 GCF_024606275.1 Endozoicomonas sp. SESOKO4
GAGTTTTTGACATCGAAATACTGACATTACTGGACGGGTACAGGGATGAAATGGAGCTTATGCATATCGTTACCGCTCTTAAAAAAGCCAAAATCGATATCGATAACCACATAATGGAAGGATGGAGGCAACGGGCATGCGGCGAAATAAAGCTGTTAAAAAGGCGAGATCCTTTATTATCAGAGGTTGATCCTGATGTTTATCAGAGTTGTCAGGAACTAGAGTTGCTTGATCGGTGTGGAGTTATTTTATAAAAAAGATCTGTGTCGTATGATAAAAGCTTCTGAAAAAAAAACGTCAGCCAACTCCGTTCATGGCAAGTTCGCCGGTGCAGTGCTATGAAGTCTCGCGCAAACGTCAATCAATGGGCCCTATCCGAATGACGTATGAATTTTTCCAAAAGCGGATGGATTCACAGACGCTGATTTTATTAGCCTGAATCTATGAGACGCTCACAAAAAAACAAAACTGCCTTCTCAATGGTTCGATCACTGCTTCTGCTGGTGGCAATAATGTTTGGGGAGTCACTGCAAGCTTTGGAATGGATCGGCTCAAGCCCACTACCAGTACATTTCTTATATCCCTATCAGTTGGCCGAACCTGAACCGCCCGACCCTGTTCCGGCTGGGTTTATGAAATTCGCCTTCAGTTTACTGCGGCGGCTGCCAAATAATAGTCCTCTTCAGTCTCTCCAACTGCCTCCCCAAGCCATCTGGCCAATGAAGCCAACACTCCGCACTGAACTGTTGGCTATGCCCCCGGAAGTCCCCGATAACACTTCCAATAAGCTGAACACCATCGCCGCTGCCGGGGGAGATGATGGCGATAAGCCAACTGACAGAAATAACTGGAATCCTGACCCTGAGTCCCGGACTGACCTTGACCTTAATCTTGTTTCTGACCCTATTCAAAAATGCCTGCAACAAAAAAAGCAACTCCTTCAAATGTTGCGAATCAAACGACTATGGGCTATTACGACAGGGCAAACCACCCTGGCCCGGATATTGTCAAACCGGATCATGGTGATTGAAGCGGACCTTTTGGACCTGGAAAGATCAAACACCGCCAATATGCATCCGGTGCTGGTTCAGACACGGCTGGCAGAGAATGGTCGGGAACTCAGTGTTTACCTTGAGGTCACTTCTGACAAATATTCTGGCCGACAGGCGGCTAACAGGGAAAAGAGTCAATCCTCCCAAACGACCAAAGCATCAACGACCGAGACAAAAAGCCAGACTCGAAAATCCCATCAGGTTTCCCAAGCTGCTGCCCATAGAAAGGTCATTGGTTCGACAGTCGGCAATGGTCGTGGCGGCGATGATCCAATGGAACCCTCTGCTGCGCAGGATACCGCAAGTTCGGTTGTAACTTGTACCAAGTGTGGCAAGGCACTGAATCTACAGGAATTAAGACGTGTAGCCCATGAGGCAGCAGTTTCAGCACTGTTATGCAAAAGCTGCCTGTCGGGCACTCGAGGTAAAAAAAGAGCAAGACCACCGCGGCAAGAAACAGAGCCTGACTCATCAGAACCTGTTCAGAAAAAAAAGAAAGGCCCGGGTAGAAAGAGAAAAAATTCA
>NZ_JAHHPS010000641.1:0-11541 GCF_024606275.1 Endozoicomonas sp. SESOKO4
GTTTTAGCAGCGGTTGTTTTAGCAGAGGTTGTTTTAGCAGCGGTTGTTTTAGCAGAGGTTGTTTTAGCAGAGGTTGTTTTAGCAGCGGTTGTTTGAGCAGAGGTTGTTTGAGCAGAGGTTGTTTGAGTCGCGTTCTGAGCTTCCAGATTCAGAGTCTGCAGGAGGAACAGAGGAGCGATTAACTGAGCTAAATAACCCTGCAACTTAATCATTTTCAGGACTCCCGGGCAAGTGTCGATAGGAAGCCTAGTCTATGTATTTATACCGATCCATTAATATCTTTAAAATATTTCAGGATAATCGTTGGTTACCTTTGTGGCAGCATCTTTAAACCGCAGAGGTGAGTTGAGGTTATCGATTTAACGACAGGGCCAGAGCGGTCATAAAGAGTGATCGTGACACCCAGCAGTTGTCACGACCGTTGCATCTGCTGATGAATGGGAGACCGCTGCCACTCGCAGTGGAGTGATTGATGGCCGTCCTGGTATTTAAATGTAGGCTGAGGGTATTGATCACGCCCGGGTCTCCCGGGTAAAACAGCCTGGGTTCAATATTTATGAGACAACAATGTCGCCAGGGTGGTTATAACCCCCAAACCCGCCGTGACTGGGCTTGCGCCTGCTGATGAAGTGGGGGTTATATGGCTCCTGTTGTAAGTCGCGACATTATCGTAAGTTTTGACATTACTGTTCGCCGCGACGTCATTGTATGTGGTGACGGTATCGTAAGTCGTGCTGATACCGGGTGGCGTATTGGTAATCATAAAATTGGAGGGTGCAGCGACCGCATGACAGACTTCTGAGTCAAACAAGAACTGGCCTTCGACGTTGAACAGTCCACTGCAAGCGGTGGCAGTGGAGCCATTCATGGCCGTCCAGGTGTTCACGATCCGGCTGATTGGATAGGGGTTGGGTGTTGACATGACAACGGTTGCGTTCGGGCTTGGCATAACAGCGGTTGAGTTTAGAGTTGGCATAACAGCGGTCGCGTCCGGAGTTGGCATGACAACGGATGAACTCATTAGTCTGTTGCACTCATCTTCCAGTGATGATGGATCAACAGCTTTAAACCTGAATTGTGGTTGAAGTTGCTGCCACGGACTCACTGCCTGCAGGTGATTACAAGCCAAGGCCAGTTCAAGGCGTGCACTGACGATTAGAGCTGTTGCTGTTACCTGAATCTGATTGCCTGCCAGATTAAAGAGAGGAGGCCTACCGCTATAGGCAGGACCTGAGAGAGCGAACCCGCCCCGTAGTGATTGCCCTGCAGCAACTAAATTGCGAAAGGTAATACCGATATTGGAAATGTTGACCTTGTTTCCGAAGACATCTAAACGGCTTCCGGGTCCAAGAATAAATTCACCTGCCTCTGCTATTTTTCCCAGGAATGTGTTCCCGATAACAGCAAGCCTCTGTGACAGGTTATGGATAAAAGGGAGGTTAATGTATATCCCTTTTTCAGGAATTGAGCTGCCTGCCCACGATGGAATAATGACACCTCCAAGCGTATTGTTGGCGAACCGCAAGCCCGGGCCCGGGTTCACGCTATTGGTATACAGTGGTGCTACGCAGTTAAGGTAAACCGCACTCACAAAAGGCACATAGAATACGTTGTCTTCTACAATCAGTCTCCGGTTAAAGCACTCTGCGGAGATGGTGACGTTAACTGAACTTTTGTACTTAGGTCCCGTAGGCAGGAAAGTAATGTGTCTTATATGACTGTCTCTTGTTTCTGAAAACTGGAAACTTTTATCGGATCCAACCTTGACCATAGTATGAATGACACGATCTTTGCGATTCGTGATGATGATATCAAAGCCGTCATCGGGAGCTCCAATAATGTCCTGACCGTCCTGCAAAACGATTGCACTACTAATAAAGTAGTTAATTGGGGTGTTACCCGACCCGGGGGGCTTGGGTGGAATCGTCGTGTGGGAAGAGAGCAGTATAACGGTGTTCTCTGGAATCCGTTCTATCAACTTATTTAAATTCTCTGTCGGGTCGGCACTGAAAACAACGCACTGTCGTCCGCGAACCAGATGTCTGTATTGTTTCAGCTGCCGCTCGACGCCAGCAGTCTGTCCTGTAAGAGAGTTGCATGATACCGGTTGAGGGGGAGAGGTGGTTGGAGGCCGAGTCGTCTGAGCTTGCAGGTTCAAAGCCTGGAACAGAAATACAGGCACGATTAATCTGGTTAAATGATGCAGTGGCTTGATCATTTTCCGGACTCCAAAGAATTCAAGATAGGAAGCCTGGACGCTGCCCTGGTACTTATCCATTAATATGATTGGGATGCATTGAGAGAATAGATGAATCCTTTCTGTCTATCCTTTCTTTAGTATTTTTGATCGTTCCCATGTTGTTACCTACAGAGCCTGAAAACATGGGAACAGGAGTCTGGCAAAGCTATTTTAAACTATTTAATGCACAACAGAGCCAGAGCGCTCAGCACAACCGTAGCAGCAATTAGTTCTTTGGCTCTCGATGATGAATAGGGGGCTGTATTGATATCAAAAGACTTTTTAGTATAGGGATGTGTACTGGAAGTAGATTGCGGAGTGACTGTCTGGCAGTGGTCTTTTTCAAAGAAGAAAAGCCCTTCGAAGTTGACTAATCCAGTGCAGGCAGTATCCGAGGAATATTTTGTGCCAGTCCAGGTGTTGGCAAGCTGACTGCTTGTAGAAGGAGTTGGTACGATAACGTTTGAACCCGGAACGTTTTGGCACTTTTCCATTATCTCTTCAAATGTTGCTGGTATTGATTTCAAGAGGAATTGTGGTTGGGGTTGCCACCACGAATTGAACCCCTGCAGGTGGTTACACACCAGAACCAGTTCAAGCTGACCGTTGACAGTGACAGCTGTTGCTGTCACTCGAATCTGATTGCCAGCCAGATTAAAGAGAGGAGGTTTTGCATTGATATCGGTATGGCCTATTAGATCGAAACCACCTTTGCGAACCGCCGGGCGTCCTATTCTGCCGTAATTGGTAATGTCGACGGTGTTTTTGAAGATCTCCATACGGGATTCCGGACCAAGTCTGAAGACACCCGCTTCTGCCATTTTGCCCCGGAATGTGTTATCCGCAACAACTAATCTCTTTTCCTGATGCCTGATGGCGGGCAGATTAATAGATATACCTTTCTCTGGAACAAGTGTTTTGGTCAAACTTTTGAAGCTCGTGCCTATGAGCGTGTTATTGGCGAACAGCAGGCCCGGACCGGGGCGCGTAGCATCGGAAGATGCATCGAGAGATTGCTTGCAATCAAAGTCAAGTGCGGCCTTGACAGGAAGATGAAATACATTTTCTTCTAAAATGAGTTTTCGGTTATAGCACTCTGAGAAAACAATGGAGTCGATTGAGAGGTATTTATTCTCTCGAGTTGGCCGGAAGGTAATGTGTCTTATGTGGCTGTCTCTTGTTTCGCCAAACTGGAAGTTATCAGTGGTTCCTACCTTGATTAAATGTTTGTCTGTAAATCCTGGCCGATCCCTGATGACAATGTCAAAGCCGTCATCAGCAGCACCTATAATGACCTGCCCATCTTTCAAACGTATTTCACTGCCAATAAAGTATTCAACCGGGGTCTTGTCAGGTGCAGGGGAAATGGCTGGAGAAGGCGTTGTCACTGCAGGGTCAGTTTTCGAGGAGAGCAGTATCACGGTGTTTTCAGGAAGCCGGTTGATCAACTGATCTAAATCTTCCGTCGGGTTGGCACTGAGAACAAAGCACTGTCTTCCAGGAACAAGGTGACTGTACTGGAGTAGCCGCTGCTGAACCCCCCTCGTATGCCCTGCAAGAGAATTGCACGATACCGTTGGAGGAGCTGTTGTAGAGTGTGAGGTTGCGATTGCGATTGCGATTGGAGATTGAGCCGTCGTCCGGGCTTGTAAACTCAGAGCTTGTGACAGGAATAAAGGGATAATTAGTCGGGTTAGATAATGCTTTAAATTTATCATTTTCAGAACTTCCAAAAATTGTAGATTAGGAAGCCTAGACACTGTATTTATACTTATCCATCAATATCACTCGTTTTTTGCTCTGGGATCCTGAAATGCCTGGGATGATGTATGGGTTCCCAAGCTGGCGGCCTGTCGGACTTGAGCGTCCGACGAGGATTGCTGGAAATTTTTTATTTTATTGCAACCGCATGGCGCATGGATGCAGGAGCCAGAGCAACGCAGGAGCAGTGGCCGCGCAGGACAGCCTTAAGTCCGACAGGCTGCCAGAGTCCGAAAACCACAGGTTTGAATAAGTCTCCTTTGCATGGGAATGCATACTATCGAAGAGATGAATTCGTTCAGGTTATAGATTCAACAATATGAATAGACCAGCCATGACAGCCAAAGGGGTAGCGACTGAAGTTGAACCTGTTGACGGCGCGGGGATCTCTGTCGTGCTGTTAACAGGAGCAAGAGGCAGAGAAATTGTCTGGCAGACTTCTGATTCAAAGAAGAATTGGCCTTCGAAGTTGACCAGTCCGCTACAGGCAGTGGCGAGGGAGCTATTTATTGCCTTCCAGGTACTTGCAAAACGGCTGCCTGCATCCGGAGTTGACATGACAACCGTTGAATTTGGTGTGAGGGTTGACATAGCATGCGTTGGATTTGGAGTGAAGGTTGTCATGACAACCGTTGGATTTGATGTGTGTGTTGGCATAACAGCGGTTGAGCTCACACTGCCACTGCACACTTCCGCCGCTTTTCCCAAGGGTACCGGAAGTGCCTTCAGGACGAATTGTTTTTGGGGTTGCCACCAGGGATTAACTGCCTGCAGGTGGTTACAGGCAAAGGTCAGGCCGAGCTGTCCCCTGACGGTTATGGCGGTTCGTGTTACCTTGATCTGATTGCCAGCCAGGAAAAAAGCAGGTGGGACTCCTATGGACTCTGTCGGCCCTGCCAGAACGAACCCCCCTTTGCGAACAGAGTCGCGGGTGGTGTTGCCGGCATTGGAAATGTTGATAGTGTTTTTGAAAACATTGATACTGGACCCGGCCCCAATTTTGAACTCAGCCGCTTCTGCCATGTTGCCTTCGAAACTGTTCCCAATAATCGATATTCGCTCTGACTGGTTCACGATGGCAGGAAGATTAATAAATATCCCTTGATTCGGAATAAAATAGGGGAAAATTTTGTCGTCAATCGAGTTGTATCTTTCACCTATGACCCTGTTATTAGCGAATTCCATGCATGGACCCTTGGGCCGGTCCTTATCAGAGGCAACCGTAAATTCCTTGCAATCAAGAGTGACGGCGGCCTTAACAGGCAGATAGAATACGTTATCCTCTATAACCAGTTTCCGGTTGAAGCACTCTGCAAAAACAATGGAATCAATGGGGACGCGTTTATTATTTCGTGTTGGCTTGAAAGTAATGTGTCTTATATGGCTGTTTTTCGTTTCTTTTGGCTTGAATTGCTCAGTACTTCCGACCCTGAGTATATGCTTGTGTTGAAAATCTGGCCGATCCCTGATGACGATTTCAAAACCCTCATCAGCCGCTCCGATAATGTCCTGACCATTCTTCAAAACTATTACACTGTCAACAGAATACTCAACCGGAGTTTTAGCGGGTGCGGGGACAACGGATGAGGAAGGCATCACGACTGAAGAAGCCGCTGGGGATGGAGCAGGCGCCATAGATGAAGAGGGCGTCACTCCGGCAGAAGTCCCGGAGGAGAGCAAAATAACGGTGTTCTCAGGAGTTTGTTTTACCAACTCAGCCAAATCCTCTGCCGGGTCGGCACGGAGAATAACGCACCGTCGTCCTTTAACAAGTTTTCCATACTGGGTCAGCCGTTTCTGAACCCCTTCCGCCTGACCCGTAAGAGAGTCGCACAATGACGTCGGAAGGCTCGCTGTAGAAATGGTTGTCGGCGTCTGAGCCTCAACAATCAGAGCGTGTAACAGGAATACTGGGGCGATGAATCCGGCCAAAAAATGCTGCAGCTTGATCATGTTCTGGACTCCCGGCAAATGTCGATAGGAAGCCTAGACGCTGTATTTATACTTATCCATTAATCTGTATCAAGAAAAAAGACCGGTTTTCCTGTTTATCGCTTTTTCGATAGATTTGCCTGGGGTTAGCTCTGATTTTTCAGACGTTAAAAGGCTTACAGAGAGGCATTTTTAGCATAGTGCTCAATATGTTTTGTGAATTTGTCATGCCGATCCAGAAATGAACTATAGGCATGTTTGGCAGGAAGAGTGATGACTTCGCCAGTATGGGACAGACCACTGATAAACTTTCCTGCGAGAGTCACCGGGTCTTTGCTGATAGTGTAATGGGTGACTTTCTCATGAGCACTGGCCAGGTTTTCTCTGGGAATGTCCGATAAGGCTGCGCGACTGAGCTCTGCGCTTGAGAAGCAAACGGCTTCGATGGGGGGCTCCATGGAAAGCGCTGCGTAGCTTGCTTCTGCTCCCCCCTTGGAATGGCCGTTAAGTTTCAGAGAAAAAGGTTCGCCTTCAGGCGTTACAGGCATATTTTTCATAATATTGGCGGTCAGGGCTTTGGCTTGTTTATAACTGTCGGGGATGCCTGTTCCCAGGAGATTCTTGATATTGGCTTGCCATTGCTTGCCTGAAAACCGGATGTTTTTTCTGGAACGTTCGAGGAGCTCTCCTGCAGCGAGTCCGGATGTTGTACCGCCAAAGACCAGGCGGACTTCTTTAAGCTCAGGATTGGTAAGAACGTAAGCTGTGAGTCCTGTTTTCTTGTCATACAGGAATCCGGGTTCCTCGGTGCTTAAGGTCAATCCCGTCCCATCGGATATCTGTTTTGCTATCTCCTCAGAGGGTTGCCAGTGAGCAGCAAAATCCTCTTTTTCCGGTTTGTGAATCTCTCCGGCTGCACTGATTTTTTCCAGGGAACGGTGATAGGGGTAAGCGGCCAGCTGGGCATCAATGGCCATAGATCTGAGCGCTTTGGGATCTGTGGGAGGTTTGCTGTTGGTGGCCAGTTTTCTGATTTCCCGCTGTTCGAGTTTTTTATGGGGGGTGGTTTTCAAAGCCGCCTTTTGGGGAGAATATTTGCCCACAGACTTGGAAAGTTTGACTTTCCAGCGTCCAAACAGGCCGGTTTTCTGCGACTGTTCGAATTTTTTTTCAGAGACAGGGTTGAATTGAGGGGCTTGTGTTTCGAGTCTGGATCTATCCATGATGGCCTTATTCTCGTATCTGTTATGGAGCCTTTCATTACAAAGGCTATCGCAAAAGTGCTGCGCTTAACTGATACAGCGCAAGAAAGTGACTCAGCTCTGTTTGCTGCTGTGTCACCCTCTTAAGTCTGGAAAGCATAAGTAATCTCTCTCAGTATAGGGGGCGGATGAAAAGTCCGGAAACACAGCCCACTCCTCATCGGGTCAGTCAAGTATACGGTAAAGGTTCCAACTATGGACCCAGCCTTCAGGATTGGTGGAGTAGAAGCCACCAATATCAGGGTTGACGAGTGTTACCCGGGAAGGGTGGAGAACAGGGATCAGTGGTAATTCTTTGGCCAGAATGGCTTCAGCATTCTGATAGTTTGGTAAACGGGCCACAGCGGTTTTCTTGCTCGCAGCCAGTGAGAGTTCCCTGAGATAGGCTGGATCCCTGAAAGGGCCAAACAATTGACTTTCGGTCAGGGGGGTCAGGAAAGCCGTAGCATCATTGTAATCGGCTAACCATTCATACCATGCCAGTTCGAAGTCTCCTTTGGATATCCGCTCCAGGTAACTATCCCATTCTTCATTCTTACTGCTCAGGGAGGTGCCCAGTGTGCTGTTAATCTGATGGCAGATCTCTGGCAGAACATCCAGAGAGTTGTACCTGGGGCTGGATAATATAGTCAGCTTTATATCACTCCCTTTAATACCTGATTCTGCCAGTAACTTAATGGCTTGTTCGTTACGATCCGGGTTGTCCAACAGTTTTTTGCAGTTGGCTGGGTCTGGATTAAAGTCCCGTGTATGAGGAGGCACGAAACTGCAGGCTGGTGTGGTACGACTGTGAGGGAATATCTTTTTGACCAGTGTATCCCGGTCAATTGCCATCGATAGAGCCTGTCTTGCTTTTATGTTTTGCAGGGCTTTCACTTTGGGGCTGACTATCAGGCTGGCGGTGGATAGAACCTGGTCTTCAAACACAGACACAGGGTGCTTTTTCTTTAACTCCCCAATATGCAGCGCTGGCAACTGAGCCGTTACATCCAGTGAGTGGTTTTCAAATTCTTCTACCTGACGATGGACTGATGGAATAACCTGATAATTGATCTGTTTCAGGTCACTACTCAGATGACGGAAGTAATGGGGGTTGCTGATTAATTTAATACGGGTTTGCGGAATTACCTGATCAATCCGGAAGTGACCGTTGGTGACCGGAATGGTTGAGGCGTCGTCTTTGAGATTAATCTTATGGACAGGGAGAAAGCTGGGGAAGGTCATCAAGTCCAGAAAGTAAGGTGCAGGCTGATCCAGATCGATGATGAGTTTATTTTCGTATGCCCTGACCGCCAGTGCCTCGGGTTTGCCATTGAGAGCCTGTTCGGCTCCTGTAATTTTCGCGGCTTTCAAGTACCAGCGGTAGGTGGCTCGGCGTTCAGGGTCGGCCAGTGCCCTGAAGCTACGGACAAAGTCTTCAGCCGTGAGGGCACTGCCATCGGACCATTTCAGATTTTCCCTGATGATAAAGGTGTACCGGATGCCATCAGGATCGCGTTCAACATTGCTGGCAACGCCGGGCACGGGTTCACCGTTTTTGTTCTGTACCATTAAACCTTCAAAAACATCTTTGAGCACCTGGGCACCGGGAGAACCGCCGAAATAGTGAGGGTGCAGGGATTTAGGGCTAGCCAGCAGACCTCTTTCCAGAGGCTGAGACAGGCAAGGCATGGAAACACTGCAGGCCAACAGTAAGCAGGTCGGGGTACATTGAGCTTTTCGCAGCCAACTGCGGATTCTGAATCTAAAGAGCTTGGTAAAGGGCATTGAGGTGATCAGATCAAAAAACTACACGAGTCTTTTATATAGCTTATTCATATGGCTTCTGCCGAAAAAAAGTCAGAAAGACGCATGCAGTCTTCTATTCCTGAGGCTGCATTCGGCATCAGAACAAGGGCTTTTTTAGGGGGTATCCTGAACCAATGGCTGGACCTTATTATTACTACTTAGAAGGGTTAGATCAACGCTTACGGCCTTTAAACAGTTGGACTGAATGAGCTCAGGTCAAAAGTCAACAACATTGCCAAAGTGATCATGGATCAAGCTTTATGAAAAAGTGGCTGTCAGAGCGTTACTGATTCATTTTACCTTTCTCGGGGCAGAAGCCATTGTTCTGGCCCGCATCAACAGGCTTGCGTTTTCGATGCGTTCTTTTATGGTCCGACAGGGCTTGACCATTCCTGCAAAGCTTCCCGCAGGGGCGCGGCTGGCCATCCTCTGAGACCAGGGTCACGTCACAAACCCTTTGCCCGGTGTGGCATTTGCTTTTGTGAGCCGACAAAACTTTGCTATTCTTGCAGACCTTCCCGCATGGCCGCGGCTGGCCATCCTTTCCGGCTACGGTTGCGCCACAGGTTTGCTGCGCGGTGTGTTCTTTTCTTTTGTGATTTGACAGGGCTTGAACATTTTTGCAGACCTTTCCGCAAGGCCGTGGCTGACCATGCCCTGAGACTACGCTCACATCACAGACTCTTTGCTCAGTATGGTATTGGCTTTTGTGAGCCGATAGACATTGGACATTTTTGTAAACCTTTCCGCATGGTCGCCGCTGGCCATCCTTTCCGACCAGGATAACGTCACAGATTCTTTGCCCGGTATGGCATTGTCTTTTGTGAACCGATAGAGCTAAGGCACTCTTGTAGGCCTTTCCGCACGGCCGTGGCGGAACATGCACTCCGACCAGAATCACGTCGCAGACTCTTGGCCCGGTGTGGTATTGATTTTTGTGAGCCGACAAAGCTTTTATATTCTTAAAAATCTGCCCGCAGGTTTGCGCCCGGCCACCTTGTGAGACTATCTTCACCTCGCAGGTTTGTTGCCCGCTGTGGTATTGGTATTTATGAGTCGCCAGAGTTTGAGCATTCTTGAAGACTTTCCTGCACGGCTGCGGCTGACCATTCCCACCGACCACAGTCACTTTACAGGCTCGTTGTCCGCTGTGCTCTGTGGCTTGTATTGCGTCTGGCTGTGAAAGATGCGGCTGGCCCTGGCACAATCGGGTTGATTCGGTTGCTGTTTGTTGTGTTTCTGAATGGCTGAGTGTCAGGGAAGCTTCGATTTCTTCAAAAGGCTTCTCTGGGTCGAGCCATTCATCGATCTGTGCAAAATCATCAGAGGTGAACGAAAAATTCTCCGGTATTTCGATCTCATCCATGGCGGTATCATTTAAGTGGTTCTCGCTATTGGTCGGTGAGTCAAAATTCCATGGGGGCTGGATATCAGCAATATCAATCCCTATCTGTAAAGGTGAGATGGGTTGGGGGTGTGCAGCGATCTCAGGATCAATGGATGTTGCTCCTGATGGTCGGAACTGACAAACGCCATAACAGGGATGGACGAAACAATTTAAACCTAAAGTATGCGAGTGTCGTTGAGGGTCTCTGTTATCCCCGCCTGAGCCAGAACGCTCGAGACAGGTGAAAAAGCGTGTAGAATAGCAGGTTGTCCCCGGGGTTCCCTGGCAGGATGACCCTGAGGCCGGGTCTTGTGGTGGGTTATCTCCGGAAGCCGCCATCATAGTGGTGGTCACAAACGGGCAATCTCCCTTTGTCAGCATAAGCCAACTGACAAGGACAACTATTTCTATAGTTAGCCGTGAATAACATGAAAAAAGAACGGAGCTTAAATGGACATTTCTGGCTGTCAGAATCAGCTCGTAAGCAACCCGATTAACTCTGTAACTGCTAACCCTGTGTCGTTTGTCATCGGGCGGCAAACCTGATCCCGGCTCGATCATAAAACGTCCTGTCAATGGTTCGGCCTGACAAACGACAGACGACAACAGTAGAAACAGCAGCAACAGATGTTTGGCATAGAGTGGGTGTTTAATAATTCTATCCTTGCATTCTGGTTGACGGAGAGGAAGGATAGATGATGCCGGAGCAAACTTCATGAAAGAGTGGCTGCCAGATCGTTACTGATTCACTTTACCTTTCTTGGGGCTTAAGCCATTGTTCTGGTTCGCATCAGCAGGCTTGCGTTTTCGATGCGTTCTTTTATGGTCCGACAGGGCTTGAGTATTTTTGTAGACCTTTCTGTACGGCCGTGGCTGTCCATGCTCTCCGGCTTCGCTCATATTAAAAACTTTTTGCCCGCTTTGGTATTGGTTTTTGTGAGCTGAGAAAGTGTTTTTATTGACTCACCTGAATCCTTTTCCGGGTTGGCACGCAGAGCAGTGTGCTGTCGTCCGTTAACAAGGGTTTTAGAATGGTTCAGTCGCTGCTGAACTCCTATTGTCTGAACTGAAAATACCGACGGAGTTAAAATTTGGTTGGCTCATCTGGACCTGAAAAAGCTGATAGTTAGTACCACCAAAGCCAGTAGTTGAAAAATCCAGAATAAAGGTAG
>NZ_JAHHPS010000642.1:0-7044 GCF_024606275.1 Endozoicomonas sp. SESOKO4
GTCTGGCAAACAGCAGAGAGCCGGTTTTCAGCAGAATGACTGAGGAAGCGGCCTTGCCCAATGGCATGGCCAGCCCGCCTGCTTCAGATATTTTTTCAATGCCACTGTGATAGGCATATTGGCTGTTTCGATCAAGATCAACACCATAGCGTTCCAGCCAGTGCTGGAAAGGTGTAAACAGTCTGTGTGTGTAATCACCCCTGTTGGTCAGATCCAGAAGATAGAGGAACGCCATGTTCGAGAGAGACAGTCTGGCTGCCTCCGGAGCGGTATAGGTCACCAGTAGAGGATTGTAGTTGGAGTAGTACCAGATAACCGCCTGTAACAGAGAGGCTGAAGGTTTGACCCAGTAATCATTGAGCTGTCGCTCAACCGCTGCGGCGTGAGCCTGCACCAATGTGTCATGGATAGCCCGGATCAGCTCTGATTCAAATATTCCAGCAGCATGAGCGTAAGGTTCCAGGGTATCCTGAACATTGGTCAGGAATGCTGCCGTCTTGCGGCCGTTTTCAAAGGCAATATCGTCAAGAATGTAGTTGGCGATGATAGCAGCTGCGTATTCTTTCATGCCGGCAACAGACTCTTTCATACCTGCCGGGCTGGTGGCAGTCACGGGGACAGCCGTAAAGGCACTCTGCATGAATTCCTCAGTGCCTTTGTCGGACAGCATCTGGACAACGGTCTTGAAGTGAGGCAAATTGACGCCGTGTCTGTGGCCAAGGAAGTGTTCAAATTCATCCACTGTCTGATAACCATCCACACCTCTAACGGCTTTCATGTAGTTCTCAAGTTCAACCTTACTGATCACACCTTCACGCAGCAGACCGATAATCTTGTTACCACTGGCAGAACGAGTAGCGAAATATTCTGAGAAGCCTTTCAGGTCCTCTGGTTCATGCTCGACAAAGTGAATGGCTGCTGCGCCCATGCCGTATATTTCGTCTTCGTATTGTTGAGCCCCGGTTTTTAGCTCGATCCTGGCCCTGTGTGCCAGAAATTCGACTTCTTTCAGGGCATTCGTGGGCTGATCTTCTGCAGACTCAGACCTAAAGGTCGCCTTCAGGTTTTTGAAGACTTCCGCAATACGTCTGGCCTGATCAAACGTCAGATGGTCTCCAACCATTGCCTGCAGGCGAATCGGTGCCAATTCATCATCAAAATCGAAAGTCGGAAGGTATGGTAGTATTAGCTTACCGCTTTTTTCTGCCGATTCTGCAAGAGCCATTGCGGCTGACAGAGCTTGTTTCTTGAGAGAGTGCGTCTGCATATAAGCGTGCAACTCGGTTAGTATTTTTGCCTGTTTCGGCGTGTACTGGAAGGGGCCACCCTCATTTTCGACAGCTTCCTGTGCCGCTTCCAGGGCTTGCTTCATGTTCTCTATAGTCGCCGTCTTGAGTTCTACTTCCTTTTTCAGGCGCTCCTGCTGCAGGGTCAGTTGCAGGATCTTCCCGCCAGTACCGTCATATCCGCCCAGCTTTACTTGTTTGTTTTTCAGGGCGTCGATCCGGTCTTCATAATTGGCACTATAATCTTGTTTAAGACCCAGTTCATCTTCAATGTCTTTAAGATTTTCTTCATGATCCGCCAGAGCTTTTTGTGCTAACGGTATAGCCGCACTTTTCTGTTTCAGGACTGACTCCAGCGCGGCTATCTCGTCTTCAAGCAGAGCTTTGGCTTCCTGATCGACGCCCTTAAGCTCGTCAATCTCCTGATTTTTACTGTCCAGATTGTGTCTTGCATCACTTTCTTCTGCTCGTGCGAGGATCACTTCCTTCAGTTTATGGTCGCGCTCACGCATGAATTTTGCGATCTGAGCGTACTTTTTCATGATCTCAGGCAGTTCACCAACTGTTTCAACGACTACCTCGAATTTATCCCGACCGGGAGTGGCTACGGAGGCTTTAATGGCATTAAAATAATTCTCTTCTTCTGATGCATCAGGGTTACTCTCAACAGAGATGTCCAGATCTGATGTGACAGCTCTCAGTTTCAGAACAACTTCTGCTCGTCTCCCTGAACCGTCTCCCTGCAGGAAATGTCTGATGTCGTCTACTCGCTCTTCCGAGGTTTGCTCATCAACTGCAACCAGACCTAAACCGGTCTGAATTTGTTTCATTCTCTGATTAATAATTGCCTTTTCTTCATCCGTGAGAGGGAAGGTGGCAGGAGAATTAGATACCACACGTACATGAAGAATAGCCCCCAGCTTGCGGTAAAGAGCCTGCAGCTCATTTTCAGCTTCTCCCACAGCTTTCCTGGCTCTGGCTACTTCTCGATCAAGAGCGTACCGGGGTTTAGGTCCCAGGCGAGCCATTAGCCCGTCCAGTCTATTTTCAATGGTTGCGATTCGCTCATTAACGTCAGACTGACTCGCATTGAAAATTTCTCCGAACAGCTCATTGAGTTTCGCTTCAATCAGGCTGTTCTGGTCGTCGATAGCGGCATCATCTTTATAGTCCTTAATGTTGAGCTGGTGAGCTACTTTATTGTTTCTGGCTCTTCTGACAGCTTCATCGTCATTGGCCATGCCCACTATTAACGCCTGAATTTTGGCTTTTAAAGCATCCTTCCCATCAGGCAGGTTGTCATCTACTTCAAGTGCTACATGCAGATCTTTGGCCAGTTTAGCGGTGAGAGCCTTGACCTTGTCTTTAGCAGCAATGTGTTCAGAAGGGTAGATCTTGAGCTTGTCCTCTACGGCTGCAAGTAAACGTGCCTGTCTTTCACTGGCTTGCTTTTCCAGATGCAAATCTTCGACTTTATAGGCAAGAGTCGCATGAAGCCTCCTGAGTTTGAGAACACTCTCGTCGAGCGCTGTGCTGTCTTCTTTCCAGAGGGTCTGATCTATCTGCTCCAGCGTATCTTCCGGAACATCATCACCTTCAAGCAGTGTGAGAATCAGGGGAAGTCTTGCTGCCTGGTCATCCTCTTCGTTGAATTTAATGTTGAGTATTTTTTCTATGGTTTCCAGCCGATCGGTCTGTCGCAACCTGGCTTGCTTATCCGGGGCAGGGTCTTCGAGTTTATAGCGAAGGTGGGCAAGAAGCCTGATGAGTGTCAGGTTCTTCACGTTCAGGGTTTTGCTTTCAAATGCCCAAAGGATGATATCTATCTCATCCCGTATCTCATCCAGTTTCTCATCCGGGATAGCATGGCTATTGAGTATGCCGGAAATCCTGGTGAGTCTTGATATTTTGTCGTCCTCTTCATAGGCTATGACGCCGAGTATTTCTTCTGCGACCCCCAGTATGCTCAGGGCCTCTTTCTCAGCCAGCTGTCTGGCGTCTCTGATGTACACCTGCACCTCTCTGGAAATGTCCTGGCGACGGAGATAGACGTCGTCGTTTTGATCAAGGCAATGCATATCAAGGGCGTTTTCTACGGCAGTGAGTGTCTCAAGGACTTCAGGCATGACTTTGGGGTGGCCTGGTGTTCTGATGTCTTCCAGTTCTTTTTCCAGCTTCGCAAGTTTAAAGAGCTTGAGATATACCGTTCTTTCCAGGATAAAGCGGTCTTCCAGATTGCTGTCTTTAGCCAGCTCATTACCAAGAATCTTTTTCAGAGTGGCTTTTCTGACGTGGGTGAAGGAGTCCTCTAAATCCTTTTGACCGAGCAGGGTCTTAAGTCTGTTACGCATGATTTCATGTTTAGTGTACATTGCCTTAAGTTTCTGAATCAGGCGATCATGTTGAGCTTCAATATCATCATCATCAGCATTACTATCATAATCCGGAATGTTTAAATGTGCGGCAATGGTTTTATAGAGGGCTTTGATTTCATCTTCTTTTTCAGCATCTTTTCTAATGCTCTGTAGCCGAAGATGTTCTTGAACGATCTGAACTGCCTGCTGTTTTGCTGGCTCCTGAATGGCTTGGTAACGGACTTCCAGGTTTTTTTCTTCATCCGGGACGAGACTCAGCTGAACGTCAATGTTAGCCGGATTATTCTGGGCTATCCAATCGGCTGGTTCTGCCTTTTGTTGCAGGTGCTGTTGAATGGATCGATGACCCGAATCCAGACCGTTTTCATTGTCTGGAGTAATATCGTGCTCGCTTTCAATGGCTGCCAGTTGTTCTTTGACTGCTTCTTCCCGAGGTTTTTCTGTTGCAGCGTTTGCTGCGGTAACCGTCGCGGTATCTGATATTGTCGCAACCGGTGTTGCGGCGACCGACGTCCTGGCAACCGCTGTTGTGGCCAACGGTGTTGCGATGACCGATGTTGCGATGACCGATGTTGCGATGACTGATGTTGCGATAACCGATGTTGCGGTAACCGATGTTGCGGTAACTGGTCGTCGGATTTCAATAATTTTCTGGCTGATGAGTCTGGCTTGTTTTGCTAATGGCTGGGCATCCTCCCAGTTATCAATGCCAAGCTCTGCTGCCATTTGAGCGTTGCGAGCTTTTGTGGCATCGGTTCTGGCATTAAGAATTAGTTGTTCCAGATCTTCCTCATCGGAGAGTTCAGCGTCTTGTTCCAGCTGCTGTTGAATGAACTGAAGGTTAGTCAGGTCGTTTCCATTGTCCAAAATAAAACCGCGCTTGCCGCCAATATCCGCCTGTTTTGTTTTTGCAGCCTCTTTAACAGGCTCTCCTGTTGCGGCAACCAATGGGTTGATCGCCAGAGTTTTTTTTCCGGTGAGTCTGGCTTGTTCTTCCGGTGGCTGGGTATCATCCCAATCATCAATATCGGGCTTTGCTGCCGTTTGAGTATTGAAAGTTTTTGTGGCAAATGATTTGAAAATTCGAATTTTTTTCTCCAGCTTGGGAATTCGTTCGACATCCCGCTGAAGTTCCAGTAACAGGCTACGCAGTTCTCCCCTCTCTCCTCTAAGCCGTGCGAGCTCATTCTCAATTCTTTGCTTGCTTCGAAGTGCTTTGAATAATTCCTGTTTACTGGTAGTGGATTTCTCCGTTGTGAGCTCTATATGGCTTCTAAACCGGATGAGTTCACTTTCTCGTTCGCTTTCACTTGCCTGCAGCATTTCCAGCGAGCTTTCCAGCTCAATCAGCTTTCTGGCCATGTCGCTCGTGACTTTGGAAGCAAACTCTGTGTTATCTCCAAGAATATCGATCTGGGCTTCATTGGTAATGCTGACAAGAGGTACCACTTCCTTAATATTGTGGAGAAACAGCTGATTATTCAGGAGTTTGCTAATTTCGCGTCTCAAGCTGAAGTGTCGTTCGATTTGAGCACGCATCCAGGTTGGTGTGATGACCGAAGCAGCGATGTTGACATGATCTGGTGTGAATACAAATTCATCTGCTTGATCTGGAGTAGCACTGATCAATGCCTGCTCGAGAGATGCCCAGTATGCAAGCTCAATCGTCGCCTGTTCTTTTTTCAGTGAAAGCTTAGTCGATTGATCTTCGTAAGCTCTGGCATCGTACATCTCAAATAAATCTTCCAGCAGTGCCATCTGCGAGCTTCGAATGATGTATTGTAAGTTTTTGATCCTATCTTTTTTTACCTTCACTGATACCGGAGAGCTGGGGTTATCAGGGTCTATGTCCCAGAGGTTACGGAAGCTTCTGGCAAAAGCGGTGTCGGCCAGGTTCTGCTTCTGACCACGGAAAACAATAATCTCCCCCGAAGCCTCAGACACTTCCAGTTTTGGGTAACCCGCAGGCACAGGATAAACCTGTGTCTCATCCTCGAAGTGGACGACATATCCGACGGGTTTCTGGTATGACAACAAATCATTCAGGACTTTCTGTTGTAAATCTTTTTCCAGAACGTGAACCTGGGTGTAGGCAGTAGTCGCTGCTGCTAAAAGCGCTTCATCATTGACAAAGAGCGATTGACCCAGACGCTGCAGTTCAGGCGGCTGATCGCCGACAGCGACAAGACGCATAAAGGTGCGCCCATTCACTTCAACTTTGTCTACTTTAATGGTGGCAAGGGCTACATAGTGATCGACTTTGCCAAGGTTGCCTGCTCTATCATTGGCTCCTTTCAATACTCCGACCAGCTTTTTGGGGCTGACGACTCTCGTTAACGGTTCAAATGGTTGGGTGCCATCCAAGTGTGCAAGAACAGCCTCAATTGAATCCTGATCGGTCATTCCATTTCTGACTTCAATGATCAGCTCTTCTTCTGCAAGGTTATGGGTGAATCTGAAGACCCCCTCATTACCGACCTTGACGACTTTGGTGTATTTTTGAGCAACGTCATTGTCGTCTGTCTCAAACAGATCAACAGTGGAAACGCCACCGTCGATACCAGAAAGAACGTCTGTGAAGCCTTCAGAAAATATGTCATGGACAGTCCTTGCTTCAGCCTGATCAGGGTAGGTGGTAGTAAAGGATTTGGGTATTGGCTGCTGGTCATCACCTAAAGTTGGCTGAACCACGACCTCACTCTGGGTAAACTCCGTATGTCCATTGTCCAATATAATCATGGATTTTGTCTGCAGCCTGCGTTCGGCCAGTGCCTGTGTACCAGTGATGGAAGAAATGATGGAAACGGCCACGGCAAGGCTGATTGCGTTGGGGCGAACATATGTCATTCTACTACCTCAGAGCTGAGTATTTTATTACCGTGAAAAGTGATCACCACACCAGATAAGCAGGCAACTTCCAGTTTCTCATGGCTGTTCCGGTAAGTTGTTGAGTGAATTTAGTTCACAGTGGCAAATTCGGTAAGCAATTGAGCGAATTTAGTTCGTAATGACAAAGTCCAATGCCAGTAAAATTGAGTGGTTTTTTCAGGGCGGGAATACATTCATGCATGCCTGAAAACAGGGTTTATTTGATAGCCTGACCTGAAAGCAATCACTATGTATTCCTTTATACTGGTTGCTTTTCGATGGGTATTGCTACTGAGGGGGCATTCACTGATTTCTGATATTAAAGTTCGCCGTGGATTTTCTTATCTTTATCAGGGTCGAACCTCTCAATCTCGTGACCAGCCATTGCTGCTTTCACAGCTGTAGAGGAGGCAGGTGCTGAGGTCCTCCTGGCTTTCCTGTCAATATTCTGATGCCATTTGTAGAGGGCACCCAGAGTGTAAGAGTAAGGAATACTTTCTGCATGGGAGAATGAC
>NZ_JAHHPS010000057.1:0-7748 GCF_024606275.1 Endozoicomonas sp. SESOKO4
ACTCCATCCAGAAGTAGTTATCGAAGTGGAGATCCAGCAGGGTACCATCCATATCAGGAGGAATGAGCGATTGGGCAGCTTGGATAATACAATGGAAACCCCGTCTGAAAGCCTCTGTATTGTATTAAATATAAATTAATCTAATACACAAGTTGCTTTGTGTATCAAGCTCAATACGCTATCGTTATTGTGTATTAAATATTACAATTCTTAATACGAAAAATTTGTGTTGGATACGACAGACACAAAAGTATTTATGTATTAAATATTATGTCCTTTAATACACAAGGTTTTGGCATGACCCCATATATCCCTGATACGCTTCCCCTTCAAGATCTTGAGTTTAGCCGTCTGATCACATTGGTCGGTGAAGCTAATGCAGCCCTGGCTGAATACAGTGGTCTACTACAGGGAATCATTAATCCCGCGGTCATGCTGTCGCCCCTGATGAATCAGGAAGCGGTGTTATCATCCAGAATTGAAGGGACCCAGGCTACGGTTGAAGAGGTGCTTGAGCATGAAGCAGGTGCTCAATTTGACGAGAGAAAAAATACAGATATTCAGGAAATACTGAACTACCGAAAAGCGCTTATGCTGGCCCAGGAGTACCTGGCTGAAGGGCGAACGATCTCTTTGAGTCTCTTGTTGCAGTTACATCAGCTACTTCTTGACAGTGTTAGAGGTCAAGGAAAAACACCGGGTGCTTTTCGAAAGGATCAGAACTGGATTGGGCGAGCGGGCTGTACGCTTGAGACCGCAACCTTTGTTCCCCCGGACCCTATACAGCTAATGGATCATCTGGAAGCCTGGCATCATTATCTGGGCGAGAGTGATTTTGATGTACTGGCTCAGACCGCCATCGTTCATGCCCAATTTGAGCTGATTCATCCATTCAAGGATGGTAATGGCCGTATTGGTCGTTTGATTATACCGCTGTTTTTGTACAGTAAGCAGAGACTCTCCAGCCCTATGTTTTATCTCTCAGGTTATCTGGAAGCACACCGGGATGAATATTACGAGCGGCTAAAGAAGATTTCCCGGGAAGGCGACTGGACAGGCTGGATCGAATTTTTTCTGAAAGCCATACTTGTTCAGGCCAGAGATAATGTTCAGAAAGTAAAAGCGATCATGTCGTTATATGAAAAGACTAAAGTCAGGGTTCAACAAACGACAGGCTCAAAGTTCACGATGCAACTGGTGGATACACTTTTTGACAGACCCATTTTTCAAGTGAGCGACTTCGTCAAACGGTCCGGTATCAGTAAGCCTACCCTGCATGGTCTTCTGCGTCAGCTGCATGTGCCGGACGGCCCCATAGTAACGCTAAGGGAAGGATCTGGCCGTCGCCCTGCTATTTATGCATTTCCAGAACTGCTTCGTATCTGTGAAGGCTTGTCTGGGCACTAACGTCAGTTTTTGAGGCTCGTTCTCTGCCCACGGGCAGCTTATAAATATAAACGGGTATGGTTTAAACTGCCTGCTGAGTTCACTGCCGCACAGGCAGCTTAGAAATCTGATGAATGAAGATAGGGAAGGCATAGCTAGTTTAGTGCGTTGAAAATTATGGTGCATAAACCTAACTCCAGCTGTTCTGGTCGCAACAGAACCGTATAGCTGCCTTTTCATGAAAGTTGCTCCGAAAATAGAGCTTAAGTCTTCTGAAGAAAGGCGTCTCAGAAAGCTGGCTTCTGCAAATACTGGCAGTCTACGCGTCGCCCGTCGTTCGAAAATCATTGGCTAGTGAGCAAAGACATACACATGCGGAGTGGCTAAAATTTCTGAAACTGATTGATAGGCTCCTAAGGACAAAGCTCTTCATCTGATCTGCGACAACTATTTTATGAGTTACTGAGTCAACTCATCAGGCTTCTTCCTGATGCTGTCTTTAAGCACTTCTGAAGCCATTCGGTTGATCTGTTTGAAGTCGTGCTCGGTCAGAAACTCGAACTGTTTTTGCTTCCTTTTACTCAACTTGCCTTTATTGTCGAGAATAATCTTGACCATCAGGCGGAGCTCTTTAGCTGACAGATCAAGAAAGTCGTCCAGAGCCCGGTAGAGGCGGTCGGCCAATACCAGAGTGTCAATCTCTTTGGGCAGCAGATGTTCAGCTACATCGCCAATAACTTCGCAAAGCCATTGACAATAGCGAGTCAAATCCAGATACCTAAACAGGTGATCTGTTTCTCCTTCTATGGTGATGTGTCCGGCTTCATCAATGTAATAGTCTGTCTGGGCGCATATGGCTTTGGATAGCAGATCCAGTGTTTGATAATAGTCCTGTTGACGGTTCAGAATCCCGCCGGATACCGGCAGAATAATGCCCGGTTGCAAAATACCGGATTTTGCCAGTACATCCTGGATCAGGTAACGGCTGATCCGGCCGTTGCCATCCATAAACGGGTGTAGATAAACAAAACTGGCTGAGAGAATTCCTGCCCGAACACTGGCTGGAATGTCCGACTCGGCCAAGCGTCCTGACATGGCAAACCAGTCATCCATCAGGTCTTCAATATTTTCAGGGCGGGGTGGAGGCAAAGCCACGCCCTGGGGACCGGGGCCGCCTATATAGTTTTGCTCAACCCGGTAGTCAGGTTCCTGCTGGTGGCCATCCTTGATGATGTTCTGGATTTCAATCAACCGCTCTTTGGTCAGTGGTGTCTGACCTGCCATTTCCAGTGCCCGGCCAAAACGAATGTATTTGTCGGGTGTGATGTTTTCTGATTCAATTTCTGAAGAGGTTCTGGTTTCGTAGGTGGTCAGGAAGCGCGAGGCTCTGGTAAATACTTCTTCATCGTAATCTGTCAGAGCGCTGTTTATACAATGCTCCAGTCTGGCGTTGGACTCTTCACGCAGGGCATCCGTTTTTTGCACCAATGGCAGGAATCTTCTGTGTCCCGGTAAATTGTTGCGCAGACAGTATCGTCGAACATTAATGGGGTGAGCGGTAAAGTAGCGCTCTTCATCAAGAACCGACTCATATTTAACGGCTTTGCAGTCAGGTAATGGCAACAGGGTTTCCGTAAGGTACTCATACCAGAACCACAGACGACGACCCCAGCGGCTACTGGGGCGCTTCTGGATGGTGGACTGAATTTGATCTTTTGCGCCTGTTTGCAGAAAAACTTGCCGGAGATAGGCTGGGTTAGCACCTTCATACTTCAGAGCAAACAGAAGATGACCTGTCAGAGTCTCTTCCGGTCTGGCGGAGTCGGGAAAATTCTGTTCAAGAATCTCATGCCGCTTTACTTGATTGGCTTTGGTCCCCAGTAAGCCTCCGGTGTAGGAGCGAACTGAGTGAGGTATAACTCTCAGCTGATAATGTTCTTTCAACCATTCATAGCCAATGGGGGTTGGCATAAATCGAGCCTTTTGATTGAGGGTAAAAACTAAATACTGCCATAAAAAACTAAATTTACCCCAAAAAAATGCCTGAAAAATAAATATTGATCCACATGAATGTACAGATTATGTGCCAGAGGTTTGCAGCAGAACTCCGATTTCCCAGGATGGGGTAACCAAACTCGAAACGGGTTTAAGATCAGGTAGTCACGGGTACTGAACAATCTTTAGAAAACATAAAGGATCTTGTCGGCTTCCACCACAATGGGTTCGTTGGGGTCTTTCATGACCTCTCCTTTGATAATGGTGGGGGAGCCAAAGAGCAGACCCTTTTTGGGTATATCATCATTCCTGATATGAATCTGGATTTCTCCGGTTTTATCCCGAAACAGGTAAATCGAACATTTCAGTTTCTTGATGATTTGTCCGGAAAGTTTCACCAGTTCCTCATCATCTCCGTTCTCAATCACCTGATCGATGCTCTGCTTTTGATAGTGATGGGCTTGTGCAGAAGCGGGTGGTGATGGCAGAGGCAAGTCGTTTTCTGAAAAGGCGGGCAAGGACAACAAGCAGAGGCCGCTGAAGAAGAGTCCTTTCATAAAAATTATCCTTAGAGTGTCTATTTTTCAGGATAGCTCAGCTGGATAGCTGTCTGTAACCATCGTCTTTGAATATTAGTGGGGCTGCCTTCAAACAAAAGTCCAGTTGCTGAACGTAGCAGCCTGCCCCTGGTACCTGCCTCTCTCATCGTAGAGGTTCCAGACCAGCGCCTGCTCAATCATGAACCGTCTTCCGGTACTGGCAATACGGATACCTGAATAGTTTTTGATGTAGCCGCGTTTAGTGACTTCTCTTAGCAATCTGCCCCGCTCTTCCCTGTTGGGCTGCTCTGCAGAATGTCTGGAAGGCAGCTGAGTCAGAGTGTTCCAGTCCATTTCAAAAAGAGACTGGGCACTCAGGTTCCCGTAACAGAAGATCGGATCACTTTCTGTGCCGTGAGATAGTAGCACTGACGGGTGTTCATACAATTTTTTAGCCAGTTTGGGGTCATTCAGGGGCAGTCCGCAAAGCAGCTGACCCGTCAGTGTAAAGTAATTACTGGCCATCAGCAGGCTTTGTTGCTGAAGAAAAGGATCGTGCAGCGAGATCATGTTTTGCCTTGTTGCGACAGTGGGTAGCGGGAAAGTAGAATGGAAAAAAGCCTAAACGCTCATGGCTCAGTCGTAAAGTAGAGTTTTCCGGCCGTTTGTTGGGAGGCTGTCTGGATATAGGGTCAGACTATCTGGATTTAAAAGCGTTCCAGAAGAGATACCCTCATGATGGCATCGTACTGTTCCCGGAGAATGCAGAGTTCTCGCCTATTGCTTTGATCAGAGCGTTGTTGGGATTGAAGTACAGAGGCAGGATTCAACAGACGTTGATCTGAAGCAGAAGGGCTTTTTGTATTAATTCAGGGGCACACAATATCCAACGTTGGGAAGTAGGTTGAGAAGCGCCCCTTATCCCTTGTGATCAATCGTCCTTTTTCAACGCTTGCCTGTGCTCCAATAAAAAATCAGACAATACGCCGTTTTTCTTACCTCCCTTGCGACGATATTCAAGGTGCTTTTTTGATGCCAGAAGTAAAGTTCTATGGCATGGAGCCCTGAGAGTAAGTCTAAGATCCTTGACTAAAGACAAAGTACCTTCAACCGTATGTAAAGGCGCCGGAAACTATTAGACCACTTTTACAGTGTATGGCACTCTTTCAGATACTGTTAGCAATACTATCCTCCGTGTTAGTTTTTTTTTGGAACATTTAAGAGAGAGTATCCTCTAACTTTATTGTTGTATTAATAAAACTTGTCGAATATGGAGGTAACTATGGCACCTATCGAGATCAAATCGACTCCAGAACAAATGGTAAGACAAATTTACCAACTTGACATCAAAAACCCGGAATGTGCCGGGGCAGCCTTTGGCCTCACTGTTGGTTGCCTTTTGGGGCACCCTGGTGATGGTTGCATTCTGGGATTCATAGCTGGCTGTCTTTGCAAACACTCCTATACCTCCATCAAAATTTATGAGCGAGATGTTCAAGTACAAAATATTGAAGCGCAAAATATTGAAGCGAAAAAGATTTCCAGAGAATGAGACTGGAGAGAGCTTTGGAATGAAGTTCAGACGGGCTATAAGCCTGTTTGAGCGAGTTGGGCATAGCGAGGTGAGCCTTAGCCAAACCATGGTAATTCGCAGCTAAACCATTGGAACTGAATGACTGATCATGGCCGGATCACAACATATTCGCTCTGAGTATTTATAAGCCCTGTCACTGTTGTCCATGGCCAGCGTATAGGTATTCCGGTTGGCTATTCCGGTTGGCTATTGCGGAGGCAGAAACATTCTGACATTTGATTCTGAGTATCGTTAGCTTTGCCCGCTGAGCTTCCAACGTTCAAGATTTCGTCTGAAACGGACGCTTTTGTCATAACGGGTCATTAAATTAAAATCTTATTAACTATCGACCATGTATTGTTACTGAGGGGGAGAAATTAAAATACAGAACCTTCATGCTCCCAAAGTTTTGCTACTATCACTGAACTAATATTATTCCGTCATTGCTGAAGCCGCCGCTTTGTTAATCAATTTTAATGGTGAGTGCTTTCAACCCCAAAAAAATAGGGTGTGACTATTATGCTATCAGGTAAGTTAGCCAGTATTTTTGCAATTTCGTGCTCAGTAGCAATCGCAGGTTATGGTTCTGAACCGATAAAGAAAACTGCAGTGGTCGATGCGGGCAGTACCGGTTCAAGGCTCCATATCTATGAATATTCCCTGGACCCAGCCAACGGAATTCCTGTTATTAGGAAAAAAACGTCCAGCAAAAAAAAAGGAGGCGTTCAGGAGGAAAAGGTAGATAGTCTGGATGGATATCTTCAGGGGCTATTTGCTTCAGTGATCGATGAAAACATAAATAATATATATTTTTATTCAACCGCCGGAATGCGGCAAATCAGACCTGAGAAAAGAGCAGTCCTGAATGATGAAGTTGAACAATGGTTAAAAGATAACTTTCCTTCATCCACCATTGAAGTGGAGACAATAACAGGCAAAAAAGAGGGGCTTTATGCCTGGCTGGCGTTGAATTACGACAACTCGCGCATAAAATTACAGGGAGACACGGTAGGTGTTCTTGACTTGGGCGGTGCTTCTACACAGATTGCTTATGAGGTGGATAAGAATGAGGATTTCACCGTTAAGATAAGCAGCAAGACATACAAGCTTAATGCAGAAAGTTTTTTGGGCTTAGGGCTTGATCAGGCAATAAGCCAATATTTGAACCGGGCGTCATGTTTTCCTAAAGGCTTCCCTTTACCAGACGGCAGAAACGGAACCGGTGATTATAATACCTGCACCCGGAAAATTGAGCCCTTGATTACAAAAGTACAAGAAATCAATCACTATATTGAACATCGCCCTCCCAAAAATACACGCAGTTTTCTTGCTACTGCAGGATTTGACTATACGGCATTAGAGTTGGGTATTAGCAAGGATTTTTCCATTAAAAATCTCGATGAGAAGGGTAAGGCGTTTTGCGATAGTGCCTGGAATGACCTGAAGAGTGGAAAAACTTCTTATCCGGTCAATCCTTTCCTATGGCATTATTGTTTCGATGCAGCCTATGAGAAGGACTTGTTAACATTTGGGTATAGCTTAAACACCAAAGATATTCCCATTAAAACGGCTTCAAGTATTGACTATAAAGCCGATTGGTCAATAGGTGTTTTGTTTAACTCTTTTGTTACCCCTGTTAAAACTGAAAAAAGAGAGTACCACACTGGACTCTTAAAATCAGAAAATTGCATGCACAATGGTGCAGCTTCTTCCATGTCGTTTTTTTAGGTCCCGGAGTACAATGGGTTTGGCAACTTTTTTGGCCTTCTGTCACATTGAAAATTATCAGCTTTGGCCTGAAATCGCGTATTTCCGCCAGCTTCAAATCCTAAGAACTGAAGAACGGTTTACTCCCGGTGGTGACCATATGCAGTCTTCCTCAATGGCTCTCTTGCCATACCAGTTACAGAGCGGTTATCTGGAGGCAGAAGCTTCTGTAATACGGCAGACTTACGTTCCTTTGAATAGCGAGGCATAAACAAGGCAATAGTGGCACCACCCAGGCGGTATTTTTCAAGGTAGTTGTACCTGCATGTCGGGAGTTTGCCATAACCGCTGGAGCGTGGGAGTCATGAGTAAACAAGTCAAGCTCACTGAAACCGCATACCCCATTACAGAAACTGAGCGAAAAGCCCCGTACTTTGAGGACGGGGATGGATAGCTCGGCTTGCGCAAAGCAAGCCCATAAATTATCATTCCCCCGTCTCTTGCAGACCTACCTCCGGGCTGGAGGAATGTTAAGCCTGCGGAGTTCG
>NZ_JAHHPS010000058.1:0-6666 GCF_024606275.1 Endozoicomonas sp. SESOKO4
GATATGGATGGTACCCTGCTGGATCTCCACTTCGATAACTACTTCTGGATGGAGTACGTGCCTCAGAAGTATGCCGAGAAACACAATATTACTCTGGAGCAGTCGAAAGAAGAGCTGCATCCAAGGGTAGCTCAAACGTACGGCAAGTTGGAGTGGTACTGTCTCGATTACTGGGCCAGAGAGCTGGACCTCGATATCGTCGCCCTAAAAAACGAGATGGCTCATTTGATCAGGTTCAGACCCGATGCCGACCATTTTCTGCAAAATATTCGCGATCGGGGCAAGAAAGTGATCATGATCACCAATGCTCATAGGGACAGCTTGTCACTGAAACTGGAAAGACTCTCCATGGCACACTATTTTGACAGACTGATCAGTTCCCATGATTACGGTTACCCTAAGGAAACCCAGGCATTCTGGCACAATCTTGAAGCCGACATTGGCACGGATAAGGAGCGGGCTCTGTTTATTGATGACAGTATTCCGGTTCTGGACTCTGCCAAAACCTACGGCATCGCCCATTTATTGGCTATTCGATATCCGGACAGCAAACAGGGCGCCAAGGATACGGGTCAATATCAGGCTGTTGAAGATTTTCGTGAGCTTATTCATATTTGATGAGCCTTGAAAACTGGCCCTGAAAAACAGTTCAATGACTTTTGAGAGTAATAAATGGCCAAGCAAAGTAGTACTCACGATAAACAGCAAGACAAAGTGCGTCTGGACAAGTGGCTCTGGGCCGCCCGCTTTTACAAAACCCGTAATATCGCCAAAGAAGCCATTGAAGGTGGCAAGGTACATCTGAATGGCCAGCGCTGCAAACCCGGCAAAGAGCCCAAAGTAGGCGACGAGCTGAAACTGCGTACAGGCTGGGATGAAAGGGTGGTAATTGTTCGGGAACTCTCTGACAAACGCCAGAAAGCGGAGCTGGCACAACAACTTTACGAAGAGACTGCAGCCAGCATACAGTCTCGTGAGGTGGCAGCGGAACAACGCAAGGCCATGCGCGGTGCTGTAGCTCCGAGGCCGGATCGTCGTCCGGATAAAAAACAGAGAAGGGACATTCTCAGGCAAAAATCCAGTCTGGCAGATTAATGCCCGGTCATTTTTCCATGGGAAAAATGACCGGAAAACAGTCACAACAGATAAACAATACCTTTCTCTACTTTGGAAGGGAGCACTGTCAGTCTGTCACCGAGGCATGGGCCAGCTAAACACTCTCCAGACTCAATAAGAAACAGAGCCCCATGAGTAGAGCACTGGATCAGACGTTGTTCGCTGTCCAGAAAGCGGTCTTCCTGCCACTCCAAGTTAATACCCAAGTGTGGGCAACTGTTTTCGTAGACAAAGACTTCTTCATCTCGACGGACTGCGAAAATGGAGCCTTTTTCGGTTTCAAAACCTTTACTTCCGGGGTTTTCAAGATCATCAACAGCACAGAGTTCCAACAAGTTTCCAGTTCCTGAGTTTGATAGCTGCTTTGAAAATATATTCGTCAAATCCAACTTTTAATCGGTTGTTAAGTATCCCGAAAATATCACAGTAAGGCTCCTGGTCAGCGGTTACGCCGTGGTGTGTTTGTCAGTGTGCCAGAGCTGGTCACTTTTTCTTTAACCACATTTGCTTTAGTATTTTTTCCAAGAAACCAGAACAAAAAGCCAGGCAAAACCATTACCAATCCAGTGAGACTGTGTATAGGATGCATGTATACGTGGTAAATGACACAGAAAGTGACAGAGGCAATAAAAATCGCTGGGGCATAGGGCCAGAACAGAACGTTAATATTCTCATCCTTCAGTTTCAACCTAACCAGGCCAATTACGGTCATTACACAACAAATGCCTAGTAGATAGCCAATACTGGTAAGCATAAACTCAAAAGAGCCATACCAGAGAATCAACAGGACAACTATTCCCTGAAATATTATGGCATTGTGGTAGTTACCACTTTTGGTTTGAAGAAATTCCGGCAGATAACCATCATCAGCCATCTTGGCATAGACACGAGGACCCATCATGATTAACGCGGAAAGTGAACTGAGCAAAGCAAGGTTAACAATGATCGCAGCAATCACCACTGCCCAGGGGCTGGAAGAGTGTTCAGCAATCAACAGCAGATAGTCTACTTGCCCCAGAATATCGTAAACATGCTCTTGTCCGAGAATGGCATAATTTAACACCAGATAAATGAGTAAAACCAGACAGGACCCCGTCATCGTCACTTTCATCAAGTTTTGTTGAGATGCTTTTATCTCGCTGGCAACGTAAATTACAGAGTTCCAGCCTGAATAGGCAAAGAAAGCCCAGATGAAACATGTTGAGAGACCGTCGATATTCCAATCGGCAGGGGACGACAAGGAGCTGACGTTTAGTTGCTTCATGACTATCTGGTCGGAAATTAGATAAATGAAAGCACCAATCAGCACCAACTTGAACGATATTATCAGATTTTGAATCATGAGCCCCTGATATCTACCAAAGCAATGCATGATAGCAAAAAGAACAACAAAGACAGTACCAATTGCTCTGGAGTCAGCCAACCCTGAAAAAATGAACCAGTGCCGTGTATACTCCCCAAGTGCAAAAGCACACACGGCGATTGGAGCGGAGAACCCTACCAGCAGCGACACCCATCCTGCCAGACAACCCAGCATTGGATGAAATATTCTGGAGATAAAAAGGTACTCACCTCCGGATTCCGGCATCTGCCTTGCCAAGGCTCCATAACAGACCGCACCGCAAAGCATAACCACGCCGGCAATTAACCAGATAAACAATACCAGAACAGGGTGACCCACCCGACTTAACATCAGACCTGATACGGCAAACGTACCAGCTCCAATGACATTACCGATAATCAGCAGCACTGCACTGGTAAAACCCACTTTGTGATGACCGTCAGTCACATGTCACCGTAACTCACGGTTGCCCTGGTATCTCAGGGGCTTTCTGACCAACGGAAACAAGCCTTGCATGGTCATACCAATGGGCATCCGGGCTCATCCAGGCAGCCTGAATTAAAGGAAATAATGTGTCATGCTCCGGTATTACCTTTAAGTACGGTTCGAGCTGGCTGAAAGTAAGGTACATCAAACGCCCATGAGCATTATCACCACCCTGAACACGTTTATAGGATATCTCTGCATCTACATTAACCAGACCAGCCTTTGACATCATATCTGCAAGCAGATATCCCTGATCAAAGTCAATATGTTTTGACATTCTGTGATATGCATCCACCACATAATCAGGAAGCTTCGCATCAATTTTGCCAAACTCGCGGAACCTGTTTACATTTCCACCACCAACGTAGTCTTCAATGACCAAATAACCACCCGGCTTCAATGATCGGGCCAGTTTGGCGATAAGCGCATAATTGTCGTTCTTGGTCAGATGCATGACCACGAGTCGGATAAAAACCAGGTCGAACCTGTCGACGCCGGGATCGTAAGCAGTGATATCTTCGTGAATAACTTCAATCTGAGGGGCAATTGCTGCCACTTCAGCAAGAAAGTGATCATCAATATCCAGTGCGATGACTTTTCCGTTCTCCCCTGCAGATTCCGCAAGAAATCGACTCATTGAACCAAGACCAGGACCTATCTCCAGGAAATGACCGCCCGCCTTTAGGTAAGGTTTCAAACTGGCCTGCGACTGAGAATCAAGAACCTGCTGCAAGGCTTCCAGTCGACGCCTGCCCATATCCCACTTATTGGAAAGTGAGTAATCCCCTTCTGGTACCATCGGTTTCTCTACTGCTTCAGATTCGGCATAAGAACACATCGACAAAAAAAGCAGGAAAATCAGAGCAAACCTTGTTGGGATGTTTCCGGTTATTCTCATAGTTGACACCTGCAAACAATACCTGAGAACAAAAGAATAGATGACGGATACAGTTTATCCACTTTTATTTCCAGATCAGCTTTCTAATTCCGATACGCACCCCCACGCAGAGCATGGGAACCAGGAATAATTACCGGGCATTTTCCAGAGTACCAGTGCCTTTTTTTCTTCCGGTAGACGTCAGGGTAATGCATTAACAGACTCGGGACAAAGAAGCTGATCCCGGGTTGTGCCATCGACAAACAGGTCACCATAATTAAATTTACGACGAGTTTCGTTCAATCGCTATATTCTGCCGTTTTCTACATCTTTCAAAAAATCCACGAGCGCCTGCCGGTAATTTTCCGGATCGTCCCACATGGAGCAGTGACTGCCATTATCACAAACCACCAGCCTGCTGTGGGGCAGAATGGAAGCCATCTGCTCCTGATCACAAGGCGCCATGGTGTCATAGCGTCCAGCCAGTACCAGTGTTGCAACACGGATCTCAGCCAGTTCATTCCAACGATCCCAACCCAGCAGATTGCCGGTAACAACAAACTCATTATGACCCTGCATAGTGTTGTAAACATTCCGATTCCTGTGATCAAAAGCCCTGCTCAGAGCTTCAGGCCAGTTAGGCAACCTGCAAATGTATTTGCGATAGAGATGCTCCATCAAAAGAGACGAGTACTCTTCATTGTCCAGATCATTCGCTGCTTCAAACTGCTTCATTCGATCAACCACTTCCGGTGGCAACTGCTCCCGAAGGTGATTGATTTGGGTCATGCAGGAATGAATGCTGCCGGTGGTGCTGCCGAGTATCAGTCCTTTCAAATGCCGCTGGTACTTAAGTGCGTATTCAATGGCCCACAGGCCACCATAACCGTGACCAAATAGGTAAAAATCCTCCAGAACCAATGCCGTCCGAACCTGTTCGATCTCATCAATAAATCGTTCTAATTGCCAGAGTGACTCACCTTCAGGCTGATCTGAGCACCACGAGCCCAGTTGATCATAAAAGATAACTTCCACTCCCTGAGGAACCAGAAAGTCTTCCAGACATTCCAGGTACTCATGGGAATATCCTGGCCCACCATGCAGTGTCAGTAACTTTAGCGGCCCGGAACCCACCCGCTGAGTCCAGACCCGATAGCCGTTATCCAGTGTCACCCACTGAACACCCGGTGCGTTATGCTTCTCTTGTTTGGTCATCATGCCAGTACGCTGTTTAGATTTCGCAACGGGTTCAGTTTAGGCAGTTTCTATGGAAAAAAGCGGGAATGCACTCTCTTAACCACTACGGTTTTCAAGCCAGTCTTTGGTTAACTGATTTATCCTCAAGCGGTTTATCACCCATCATGAAAACTCATGCACTCGTCCTGCTTTCCTTGCTGGCTTGCTCTGTCCAAACCAAAGACACCCTACCTATCTGCACGATAAGCGGCTCAATCGCTCTTGCGACCAGGTGCCTGACAGGTAAAGATAACCTGAAGAGAGATGCTCATCGGTAATTTGTGGAAAACTTTCTAAAACAACTGTGGATAAGTATAAATATGGTAACCGGAAACGTTTATATACAAAGTCAATAATCGGCTGAAAGCTTTTACGTGTAGGGTGTACTTAATATGACTTTCTTAAAACTTCTGAGTAAAAGCCTGTGTATAAAAAGTGTATAAAGAATTGCCCACCGGTCACGACCCATGTTATTTCTGTTACTGAATCGGGCTTCTGACAACGCACCATGAATGAACCGCTTGATGGCAGCCAGTCTTTTTCTGTGATCTGATCAACTGTCGATGGGAGAATCTCGGGAGGGCCATGCACATCCAGTTGATGATGAGGGCTAAACAGTCATTCATTGCTGTAACTGCGTACCCAACAACACATTCACTGACTGCATTCTTGAAACCAGAAGATCAGGAAAAATATTCAAATGATTATCGAGGCGTTCACATGGGCCTTCTCAAAAGCAGTAAAAGGCGCGAGACGAGCAGGGCTTGTGCAGGAAGTTGCTGCGATTGCAGGGAAGTACCAACGTAACACAAAAGCCTGGCAACCACATTTGGAGCAAACCCGTGCGGCCATTACTGTCGCCATAAAGAAAGCAGACCCTGCTGAACCCATTCTGATAATGGGCTCGGGACTGGGTCTTGATCTTCCGTTGCAAGCACTCAACAGTCATCCGGCGGGCGCCCTCTTGTTCGATGCTGTGAAGCCACCACAGCTTGCAGCCAAACTAAAACAGTATCCAAATATTAAATTTGAACTGCGGGATGTAACTGGCCTTCTCGAAGAATTCTATAACAACTACAGCGACAGGAAGATAACCCCACCCGGTTTTGCACCGCTGCCGCTCACGGGTTTTAGCCTGGCAATCAGCGTGAATATGCTTTCGCAGATTCCGTTATCATTCGCCAAAAGCCCACCAGAGGATGACACGGAAATTTGCCTGATGGCGGCTATTCAGCAAGCCCACATCATGACCTTAAAGGCGATGGACTGTAACACTCTCCTGATTTCTGATCATGAACGCCATGTGGGCAAAGACGGTGACACTGAGGTTATCACTACTGTTGCGCCGCCCCTCTGGCCTTGTAATCCTGAGCATGAATGGGATTGGCATATTGCCCCAAAAGGTGAAAACAGAAATGGCCTGACCACGACCCTTAAGGTGGGTGTCTGGGAAATCCTCAAGTGATCCTCTTTGACATCAAGCCCTCTTGCCGACCCAAAAACCACTGTCGACAGGCAAATCTGTTGCTGACATAGTTTTCTGGCAGCATTCAATGAATTAGCTACTTGAAGGCAGCCAGTCTTCTTCCATGACCTGATCGAATGTCCA
>NZ_JAHHPS010000643.1:0-1042 GCF_024606275.1 Endozoicomonas sp. SESOKO4
CTAAAACCACAAACAAAACGCCCGTGGTCGTCAGACCAGAAACATCGGGACTGGCCAGAGGGTTTCTCATCAGGCTCTGAAGAACCAGACCGGAGACAGCCAGCGCAGCTCCGGCAAAAGCTGCCGTTAAAACTCTGGGCCAACGTAGGTCGATCCAGGATTGGTCAAGGCCGCTGAACAGACTGAAGTAAAAAGCGACCAGCAGTATGGACAGCAGAACCCAGAGGGCTTTTGCCGGAGACGCGTTAAACAGAGCACGTATTCCTGTCTCACCGGGCGCTCTGGCCAAATTGCCGATCCTTTTACGCTGGCTCAACAGGAAAATCATGAAAGGTGCGCCGACAACCGTTGTCATGGCGCCGGCCGGGATACTGTAATGCGCTTCGGACATCAGGAAAGGAATCATTCTGGCCAGCACATCTGCACCCAGTAGCAGTAATGCACCCGTCAAGCTGGCTGCCAGCAGACGTTGCCATGCTGAGCGATAACCGAGACCACGGGCAATGTGCGGGGCAATCAGTCCGATAAAACTGATCATACCCACCTGACTGACGACACTGGCAGACAAAAGCAGAGCAATCACCAGCGACAGGCCAACGGTTCGTCTTACATTCACCCCCAGACTCTCAGCCTGATCTCTGCCCAACTCAATCAGATCCAGACGTCTGGCCAGCAATGTGGCAAAGAGAATCATCAGGGTAAAGATCGGCCAACTGTTGTTGATGGCCTGATAGTCAAACTGGGCAAGATTCCCTGTACCCCAGGTGTACAAACCCTCCAGACGATTCTCAAAAAACATCAGAATACCGGCACTGAGAGCACCCAGTGACAGGGTAATAGCCATGCCAATCAGAACAAGGTTTACCGGTGAATCACTGATAGCAGTGGCCAGCCTGAACACCAGTAAAGTGGTAAGCGCAGCACCCGCAAAGGCGACTACGACCGGGTACTGGTCGGTCAATTCAGGCAATAGAACAGATCCCAGCACTATGGCGAGCATGGCCCCGGAGTTCACACCCAGTGTTGCCGGACTGGCAAAGGG
>NZ_JAHHPS010000644.1:0-2832 GCF_024606275.1 Endozoicomonas sp. SESOKO4
AATACTTCAAGGAAAATGTGCCTAAATGGTCATTCTCCCACGCAGAAAGTATTCCTTACTTCTACACTCTGGGTGCCTTCTACAAATGGCAATAAAGCGATGATAAGAGAGTTCCTGTACATGACAAGAGAAATATCGCTCAATCAGGCCTTCTGCCTGAAGTCGTGAAACCAACACAGGCAGATTTTGAGCAAGGTTAGGGTGACGATAAGGGTAGTAGAATGACATATACTCGTCTCAATGCATTAAGCCTTGCAGTGGCTGTTGCCATCAGCTCTTCCATCATGGTTACACAGGCACTGGCTGATCGCAGGCTGCTGACAAAGTTTGTTGGTATTCACGGCAATGGACGAGCGGAGCTGATCCAGAGTGAGGCCGTAGTTAAGCCGACTTTAGGTGATGACCAGCAGCCAATACCCAAATCCTTTACCACCACCTACCCAGATCCGGCTCCATTCAATGCAGACTTTGTCTTTCCTTCTTTCACAGACGTTCTTTCTGGCATCGACGCTGGTGTTGCCATTGTTGATCTGTTTGAAACAGACGAGAATGACGTTGCTCAGAAATACACCAAAATTTTGAAGGTGGCTGATGAGGGTGTCTTCAGGTTCACCCATAACCTTGAAGAAAGAGAACTGGTCATTGAAGTCAGGGCCGGAATGACCGATCAGGATTCAGTTGAGGCTGTGTTTGATCAAATGGATTGCATCGAACCTCTGGAGCCGTTGACAAAAATTGCCAGACCCGCACAACTGGCCGAAGTGCTCGAAGGTGCCGATCAAAGAGCAGGAAAACTCGGCACCCGTGACCACTATGTCGCCCTCGCTACCATTGAAGTAGAACAAGTTGAAGTGAATGGACGTACCTTCATGCGTCTTATCTCCGGAGGTGATCAGCCTCCTGAACTGAAGCGCCTGGGCCAATCGCTCTTCGTCAATGATGAGGCTCTCCTTGCAGCAGCCACCTCTGCCTACATTCAGGTTCATGTCCTGGGAGAGGATTTACAACAGCAGGCTCTTAATGAACTGTTAAAACACAGTAAACCCATCGGATATGTTGTGCACGTCGAAGATGATACTTATGCTTACCCTGTGCCTGAGGGCTATCCAAAGCTGGAAGTAAAAAAAACTCCGGGGGAGGTTATTGTTTTCCATGGTCAGTTGCAGTATCCGAATGATATCGCCTTTATAGAAAACCTCCATAAACTCCTGGAAAAAGCTGAGAACAATTATCCCGCTGAGGCACTAAAAACACAGATTAAAAGCTACGACACCAGAATCTACCAGTACGTTATTCGGAGCAGGCAGTTGGCACTGCTTGAGGAGTCAGCTGCACACTACGAACAACGCAAAACTGAATTCAAATTATATCCACTGGCCAGGCTTATATACTATGAATATCTCCGGCAGGCATTGACCAGTGCTACTCCGGACAATGACTATCAATTTGAATTCACATTTGGACACATCAAAGCGGTCTGGTCTGTCATCACGCCAACCTGGTTAAAGTTTCAACTCGAAAAACACTTCGGCTTCAAACCCGTAATTAGAGAGCTTCTGACTAATCAACGCTTTATTCAAACGTTCATGTCTGTTATTCGCTTTATCAGCAAAAAGGAGATCGGTCCTCCCGGGGTCGACGAACAGTTTGCTGACAAAGTGATTAGCGACATGATCAGGCAGCTGCCTGAAACGTATAAAAGACTGGAGGAGCTACAGACAAAAGAAGCCACAATCCTCCATATTAAAAATGAGTTGCAGCACTTATCGGCTACAGAAGTTACCAGTGAAGAGGAAAAACTCAAAGCACGACAAATAAACCAACGAATCGAGGATGAGCTTGTAAAGCTTCGTGTCGAACTGGAAGCCCTGGGAAACCGGGAACAGGATCTTCAGCAGGAAAGCAAACAAATTCCAGCCCTGGCACAACAACTTCGTGATGCCAGAAAGGCTTACTATTCTGAAAGAGCAACAAAGCTTGGCATAGGTGACTGGGATGATAACATGCCACCAGAAGAGCAAGCCAAACGCATCCGGGAGAAACTTAATGAAATCTTCAGAGCAGTTACCACAACAGGACAACCTGAGGAAGACACTGTAAAAATAAATCTGGCCACTATTGAAGGCCAACTCGGTATTGTTCCGGATAATGAAAATGATCTGGATGCCCGCTTTCAGTCCATTCAAAAGCATCTTCAGCAAAGCGCCAGCTCATACACCAGAAAAACAGCACATATCAAAGCCCGCTATTTAGCCATTGCCTTACATTTGAAGATTCAGGATTTTGATATCCATGCAGATGTTCACGATCAGGAAAAATGCCTGCTTCAAAAAATTGAAGCAATGCATGCTCAAGAAGCAGTTCAACGCCAACAACTCAAGACAATGGATGATCAACTTGATAAACAGTATGCTTTCATCAAGGAGACAAAAGCCGTTCTGGCAGCGGCACTTGGTATTGATCTGATCGAAGACACTACACTGAAAGACCGCACAAGCCTGGAATCAATGCTGCGTAACAAACTCTATGATCTTTCAAAGCTGGAAAATGAACTGAACGACATCAAAACACCAGGCCACCCCAAAGTCATGCCTGAAGTACTTGAGAAACTGACTGCTGTGGAAAGTGTCCTGAATATAGATAACCTCGATACAGAGAACGATGTGCATTACCGTCGTGACGCCATTTCTAAAGAAATTCAGACATACATCAAAGAAACCGGACAGCGGGTAGAAGAAGAAGCTCTGGAGATGCTGATAGCCGTAGAAAAAGCACTTGAGATCAATGTCAATGAGGGTGATGACAAAGCAACAAGACTTGACAGGATTGAAA
>NZ_JAHHPS010000645.1:0-13237 GCF_024606275.1 Endozoicomonas sp. SESOKO4
ATGCTCAGAAAAGAGTCAACTAACAATAGCCAAACACTGTTTGCGTCATCAAAATATTGCCGTTAGCCCCTTAACAACCGAGGCATTTAAAAAATTGTTATCTAAACACCACGATGAGAAAAATTGGCAGGATATCTATCTTGCTAACATGAGAAAACATAAAAAAAATCAGAAGGAGTGGGACCGGTTGCTTGAGGAAGAATTTAGAGAGGTTGGCAAAGGAAACGAATATTATTGAGTTCGAATGGCCTGTTATGCCCTAACATTGTTCATGGATTATCATTAATGAATTGAAGGAAGCAATTTCCCATCCCTACGTTCGAGGGGGATGAGAAATTGTGAAATGATCTCAACAGAGATTAATTATTGATTACCAAAGGACAGTTATGCACAGGATGCTTTGAAATCGTAACATCCACATCAAACACGGCTTGTAACGTTTCGGCAGTCAACACTTCATGGGGTGTTCCCTGGGCTGCTAAACCGCCTTCTTTAAGAATAACCAGACGGTCTGAGTAACGGGCTGCCAGGTTAAGGTCATGCAGAATGACCATTACGCCTACACCTTTCTCAGCCTGTTTGCGGGCCATTTTCAGAGTCAGTTGCTGATGAGCCGGGTCCAGTGCTGATGTGGGTTCGTCCAGCAAGAGGTAGCGTTTGCCAAAATCCGTTTCGTCCCAGATCTGGGCCAACACCCTGGCCATATGAACCCTCTGTCGTTCACCACCGGAAAGGGTAGTGTACCGACGATCTCTCAGGTGTAGACCATCGACTTCTTTCAGAGCCGCTTCAACGATGGCCAGGTTTTGAGTTCGGTCTGTCGAGCAGGGAATGCGTCCCAGAATGACCACTTCTTCAACAGTGAACGGAAAACTCAGAGAGGAAGACTGGGGTAACACGCCCAGCATCAAAGCTTGTTGCTGCAGCGACCAATCATTTCTGCCATTCAATTGTACATTGCCAGAAGAAGGCTTTTGCTCACCACTGATGACTTTCATCAGGGTACTTTTGCCAGCCCCGTTAGGGCCCAGAACAGTGACTACTTCACCGGGAGCGACTGAAAGACTGACATCATCGAGCAGTATCTTTTCACCGATCTGCACTGTGGCATTCTGAACCTTGAGACAACTCATCAGGCAATCCTCTTGCGTTGCTGCCACAACAGAGACATGAAGAACGGGGCCCCCATCAGGGCGGTGACAATACCAATGGGCAGTTCAGCGGGAGCGACAGCGGTTCTGGCAATCATGTCGGCTGCCAGCAGCAGAACACCACCCAGCATGGCTGAGGCGGGTAACAGTGTTCTGTGATCAGGTCCTGCCATCAGGCGAATCAGGTGAGGAACAACCAGCCCGACAAAGCCAATGATGCCGGCTACCGATACAGACACACCGACGGCCATGGCAGTCACCAGAATCAATTTCAGCTTGGTTTTCTGGACATCAATGCCCAGATGTCTGGCTTCGGATTCACCCAGCAGCACGGCATTAAGAACCTGTCCGTACCGACACAACGAGAAAATAACAGGACCCAGCAGGGTGAAGCAGAGCAGGACCGAGTTCCAGTTGGCGCCACCAATGCTACCCATTTGCCAGAAGGTCAGGCTTCTGAGAGTGGCATCGTCGGCAATGTAATTCAGGATTCCCATACCTGCGCCTGCCAGAGCAGAAATGGCTACACCGGCCAACAACATGGTAGCGACAGAGGTACCATTGCTGGTGGTACCCATCTTATAAACGATCCAGGTCGTAAGAACACCACCGCCAAAAGCCAGCAGAGAGACGCTGTAATCCATGAGCAGTGGGCTGGAGAATCCTGCGAAAAGCGCCGATCCCAGAACAATACCGATACCCGCACCAAGGGCTGCACCGCTGGATACACCGATAATACTGGGATCAGCCAGCGGGTTTCTGAACAAACCCTGCATGGCTGCACCGGCAATCGCCAGAGAGCTGCCAATCATGACACCCATCAGTGTTCTTGGGATACGGATGGATTCTACGATCAGACGAGTCTGGTCAGATACCTGGCTGTCAGTGATGTCCAGCCGATCCAAAAGAATGTAGATAATATCCAGAGGTGCAATGGCGACCGGACCGGTCCCCACAGACAGTACAATGACAGCTGGCAGGAGCACTGCCAGCACGATCAGCAACAGTGCCGATTTACGACTACGGTTCATTGTTGTTCTCAGTGGCGGTGATCAGGATTCCGGGTAAAAGGCCTTGGCCAGACTCAGAGCGGTTTCGCCGGTTCTTGGACCCAGACCACCCAGCAGTAACCGACCGTCTACGGGAATGACACGGGCATTTTTACCCGCAGGTGTCTGTTTCAAAACAGGCTGGCTGTCCAGCAACTGTTCCATCGTGAATCCGCGGCCACGATCCGAATAGATAATCACATCAGGGGCAAGGGTCAACAGCGATTCATTGGACAGAGGTTTATAACTGTTGAACTGAGCTTCTGCAGGATTAAAGCCACCGGCCAGCTTGATCAGGGCATTGGCCTCGGTACCGGCACCGGAAACGGATGGGTTTCTGCCTTCCATAGCGAGCAAGAACAGGACTCTGGGCTTATCTTTGCCGTCAGCTATTTCTTTAGCGGCTTTCAGGTCGCTGTCAATAGAGCGCCAGAGGGCTTTCCCTTCCTTCTCTTTGTCCAGCAGTGTAGCTAATGAACGGATTCGCTGATGGATACTTTCAGCCGAGTATTTGGTGGCATAGGATTCTACTTCCAGACCTGCCATTTCCAGCTGAGTGAGGGTAGTTTCTGGCCCCATGTCGTCTGTACCAATCAGCATGTCAGGCTGCAGTGCCAGAATACCTTCGGCAGAGAGCTGCTTGTGATAGCCGAGCTTGGGCAGTTTGTTAACCTGCGGAGGATAGTTACTGGTCAGGTCAACAGCCACCAGCTGATCGCCAGCACCCAAAGCATAAATGATTTCAGTAATGCCACTGCCGGCAGAAATAATGCGCTTCTCGTCTGCTGAACCGTTGTTCTGAGTGTTGATCACTACTGCCGTTGTGGAGAAAGACAGTGGCAGCAGGGCAGCCATTGCCAGAGGGACCAGAAGTTTCTTTACAATTGTTTTGTTCATGGACTCTTCTCCTCCATAAGAACTTGTGCGGCAGTAATTTCGTGCTCACTCAAAAACATCATTAACTCAACCAGGTTGCCCAAAGGCGCTTCCTGATCGCCTGCGATCAGGACCATGGTATCAGGTGCTTTCCTGACCCGAGCCAGCAGCGCCTGACTAAACACTTCAAAGCTGTCGTATTTATGATCTTCCAGTGCCCAGGGCTGGCCTTTTGCCAGAATACTGACGGTGAGTGTTTTGGGCTCTTCGGTAAGAGCGGCTTCTTCACGGCTGGCCTCAGGCAGGTTCACCGGCAGACTCAGGGTTTGCACGTTGGCTGTGAACAGAAGGAAAACCATGACGATAAAAACAACATCGAGCAGCGGTGTCAGGTCCGCCGCGGAGAAAGAAGCGTTTGTTTCGTCTCTATCGGAAATACGAATCATGCTGCAACGGCCTCAGGGCAGATGCCGGTTTCCTGATTGAGAGCAATACCGTCGTCGTTCATTTTCAGGCCTTCCAGCAGCAGGTTGGCGTGGTTCAGGGCAAACTCCAGTTTGGAGACATAGTGGTTCGCCCAAATACCAAAACCGTGAGCGGCGGCCAGAGAGGGAATAGCCACCATAAGGCCAAATGCGGTAGTGAACATCGCTTCCCAGAGGCCACCAGCCAGAACGTCAGGTGTGACCGGGCCCTGTACTTCAGAAATGCCCTGGAACATACCAATCAGGCCAAGAACAGTACCGAGCAGTCCCAGCATAGGCGCCAGAATGCCAATCAGCATCAGTGGTTTCAGCCAGGCATGAAGGGCGTTTTTTTGTTTCAGGAGCCAGAGGCCAGCCAACTCTTCACGCATGGCCTTGTCACAGTCATTGTGGCTCAGCAGAATAGCGATACCCTTGCGAACCCCTTTACCGGCAACAAGGTTTTTGCAGAGTTTGTTCTGGCTGTTGTTGCAGTGAGAGCAGCCGCGAACTTCATTGAGCAGGGTGTTCATGCTTTTTTTGTTAAGGCTGGGCAGCAGAATAAACGTAATCAGCCTTTCCAGAATCAGAGCCAGACTGATGCAGGAAATAATGACCAGGGGCCAGCCCATGAGTCCTGGTTCTGAGATCTGTTCCGGTAACATCAATTAATACCTGCCTTATATCTTCAAAATCTTCTGTAGCCTGTGGCTAAGCCAAAGGCTGTTAATTCAGTTGGAATGCCACGGGAATATGTACCCGGGAAGCCACCAGTCGGTTGTTACGCTTCTGTGGTTCGAACTCCCAGTCTTCGACCGCTGCAATGGCAGACTGGTCGAGAAGCTTGAAACCGGATGATTCCAGCACTTTTATGTTCATTGCATGGCCTTCAATATCTACCACGACCTCCAGCATCACGACGCCCTGCTGGTTTCTCCGTTGAGCAATGCGCGGGTATCTGGGGGGGGCGGACTTGCGAATAGCGGGCCTGGAAACGAAAACAGGCTCATTGCTGAGACCTTCTACTTCAGTCTTTTCTGTGGTGGTTTTGACGACCTGAGTTTCAGCGAGAGGCTCTTCCTGAGGCTCTACTTCTTTTTTGGGCAGTTCCGTTTTTTTCTCGACCACCTCTTCTGGCTCAGGTTCTTTTTTAACTTCGGGCTTTTCAGGTTGCGGCTCTGGTTCCGCGATCTTGACGACGTTTTTCTTTGGCTTTGGCTTTGGCTTCTTGATGGGCTCTGGCTTTTTTTCGACAGGTTCAGGGGTCTCCCTGACAGGCTCCGGCTCAAGAGCAGCCTGCTGCACTGAAGAAAAGGTTATGCTGACAGGTGCTTTGATACTGCCCTGAGCCACTTTAGTCTGCTGAACTTCCTGCTGACCATGGTAGATCGCCGCTGCAATATGTACGGAAATGGAAATGATCAATGTGAGTAGCAGCGTTCGAGACATAATCAGTTTACTTGTGCATGGGCGAATGAAGATTACTGCAACTTTGAGATGTATTCAATAAATCAAATGATAATAATTCGCATTTATTGAGTGCATGTTCAATAAATACCAGAGGGTTGGCGGATCACAGCTCTTACCCTTTTTGCAGGGTGAGTTCTGTTTGGTCGAGGCTGTCATATTCGTCAAGACAGTCCGATGTTTTTACTGGTCTCTGCGAGAGAGAAATGCCGGGCAGGTGCCCGGCAAGGGTGGGTACGTTCAGAACATGTAACGCACGTTCAGTTTGATGTTGCGGCCTGGCTCATAGAGTGTTTCCCAAGCAGAAATGTAGTACTCATTCGTCAGGTTGTTGACGGTCAGATCGGTCTTGATGCCTTTAAGCGCGCCAGTGGTCGGCTCATAGCTCGCATACAGGTCAACCAGATCGTAGCTGCCGTATGAGGATGGGCCATCGTAATCGGAACGAATATCTTCCTGAGCACTGACATAGGTGTAGCGTGAGCCAATTTTCAGGTCACCCTGAAGCATCAGGTAGGCAGCATCTGCAACGACTTTGTCGGCCGGGATGTTATCCAGGTATTCGCCGGTCTTCTTGTCTTCACCACGGGTCTGACCGTAGGACAGACCCAGTTCGACATTCTGGTAGCGGTATTTACCGGCCAGCTCAAAACCTTTCAGGCGGGCTTCATCAACGTTTTCCCAGGTTGTTTTGGTTGGCATGCCAATCCAGTTTGGATCATAAACAAACTGCGTAATGAAGTTATCCACATCGTTTTGGAAAACGTTGGCTGTAATAGTCAGCTCATCATCACCCAGAAGATCAGCAAAATTCATCCGAGCTGAGATTTCCTTGTTCTTGGCTTCTTCAGGTTTGAGGTCCGGGTTGGGTACGAATGTATTGGTGCCAACTGGAGTTGCAAAGTGCGTTCCTGTCGAGAACATCTCTTCCATACTCGGCGCGCGGAAGGCTTCATTGTAACTGGCCGTCGGAGTCAGCCAGTCCGTGGTGTCCCAGATAAGGGCAACAGAGGGAGATACAGCGTCGTCAGTTTGCTTCTTCTCATCAATGTCGGAGTCAGAACGATTGTCCCTGGCCTCAAAACGGTCATAGCGAACACCGGTTTGCAATGTCCAGGCTTTGGCCAGAGGAACGTCGGCCTGAACGAATGCACCAGCGGTGGTAGACTCACCATCCAGAGCTTCCGGACGGTCACCAATTCCGGAATCATCCCGAACGGTTTCAATCGTGTTTCTGTAGGCATCCAGACCATAGGTCAGATCAAAATGAGTCAGCTTTGATAGGTTTGTAAAGGCTGTGCCCAGAGTTTTGTAATGGGTATTGTCAGTCTGTCCCTTTTCAATTCGATACTCGTCGAACTCGGTATCGTTGTAAAACAGCTGGAATTTGCTATCGATCAGAGCACTGTCAGGATTAAAAAGATAAGCAGCAGAAAGGTTGGTGTTGCTGGTTTCCTGAGTAATCAATGGGGAACTACTGCCAACATTTGTTGCCGGGTTGCTGGGAACCTTGGCATTGGTTTGAGCCTGCTGAGCCTTAAACTCAAGACGACTGTCGTCATTCAGCTGCCAGCCCAGTTTGGCCATAGCACCCTGCTCGCGGGAGCCGGAGTTTTCTACGTCGTCGCCATTACCTTCGCCGCTGGTCCCTGTTTCGTAGTTACCACCGTCGTTGTAGTAACCATTAAGCAACCAGTCGAAGTTATCATTCACACCGTAAAGCGAACCACTGGTGCGAGATTCATTGTTGTTGCTGTGGAAGCCCTGGGATATATAGCCACCTAACGTTTCACCAGGTTCCAGCATCTCTTCTGCGGTTTTGGTGTTTTGTACAACCACACCACCGATTGCACCTGAACCCCACAGGTTACTGGATGGACCCTTAACCACCTCGATAGACTTCAGCAGTTCCGGGTCTGTGAAATAAGTCCCACGGTGACCATTGGAGAAGTTTTGACGGGCACCATCGGTGATCTGAAGAACACGAGTGCCTTCCAGACCACGAATATTGATGCTCTGGGAATTCGCACGAGGGCCACCACTGACAGAAACGTTTGTCAGAGACTTAACGGCTTGAGCCACAGACTCAGGTTGTTCCTGCCGGATCTGATACTGGTCTACGACTTCAATCGTTTGGGCCACATCATTGATGTCTTTTTCAGACCGGGTGGCAGTAACTGTTACCTGATTGAGCAGGGTTGCGTCAGTCTGAGATGCACTTTCTGCATATACAAAACCGGAAGACACTGCCATTACAGCAATTGCCAGTCTACTTTTGCTAAACGTCATTGTTTGCCTATGTGTACTGCTATTGGATGATTCTTTATAGAGATCAGTCACACAAGCGCTCTATTCTGAATACCCCGAAGCGCTCGTGATGATGGTGTCGGATAATATGCAAAACAAAAACTAAATGCAAATCATTATCATTTATATTATAAGATGAAGATAGGTCATGAAGGCTGTTTAATGGTTTGCCTTGTTCTAACGAAGGTATGGGAAACAGGTCTATTATTAGCACGGTATAGCCAAGTGACCTTGGCACACTTGCGACGAGATCATTTTGGTATGTCAACTCATTGATTTGGAGAGGCATAAAATGAAAAAGACACTACTGGCGCTAATGGGTGCGGTCATCATTCTGGCAGGCTGTCAGGACGAGAAACCTCCGGAGACGACTGCGGTTGAGGTTCCTGATGTCATAGAACTAGAAAGCGCAATTGATGTAACACCCATTGAAGAAAATCAAGTAACCAGCACCGACACGCCCGTCGAATCTGGGCACAACGCGCAAAACGCTCTCGATTGGAGTGGTGTTTACAAAGGTAAACTTCCCTGTGCAGATTGTGCAGGCGTTGACACAACGCTAACGCTGAATAAAGACGGCACCTACTCATTGCTAGAGGTGTACGAAGGCAAAGGAGGCGAACCCACCAAATCTGAAGGTAAATTCAGTTGGAATAAATCGGGTAATATCATCACGTTGCTTAACGAGTCAGCTCCAAACCAATATTTCGTTGGTGAAAACACACTAATGAAACTGGATATGAACGGCGAGAAAGCAACCGGTGATCTGGCCTCACTCAACAACCTGAAAAAGGTGCCTTGATGGTGGCACTTAAACATGTTGCATGAAGCTGTTCGGTGCCGATGAGAGGAGGTGTCCGGTTGGACTGAGAAGAGGAGAGTTCCGAATGAACTCTCCTCGCCAGAACTACTGCTTGATCTTGTGCTTCAGAGTGGCTTCAACCCGGCGGTTGGCAGCACGTCCTTCAGCTGTTTCATTGCTGGCAACAGGCTGAGCTTCACCATAACCAACGGCGGTGATACTGTCGCCTGCAATACCGTAATCATTGACGAGAATGTTGCGAACGGCATCTGCACGACGCTGTGACAAGTTTTTGTTGTATTGCGCAGCACCTGTGTTGTCGGTATAGCCTGCAATCTCAACAGGTACATCGGGGTAGGCTTTCAGGAATTGCACGACTTCGTCAATGTTATCAATCTCGCCGGTTACCACGGCAGAGTTGGTAGCAAAGTTGACACTGAGCTTCATGCTGATGTCTTTTACCAGTGCAATCTTGCAGCCATTGTCGTCGACTTTGCGACCTTCGGGTGTGTTCGGACACTGATCCATATAATCCGGAACATCGTCTTTATCGCTGTCCAGTGCACAGCCATTGGCATCAACCGGCGCACCGGCTGGTGTATTTGGGCAGTTGTCACGACTGTCAGTCACACCGTCCTGATCAGTATCTGCCTCAACAGGCGCTGGCGCAGGTGCTGAACTGCCACCGAAGGCGTAACTGATTCCGACGTTGACCAGACTGTCCCAGGTGCTGTCGTCGGCTCCGTGGATACCTCTAACATCCCCGCGCAGCGACCAGTTTTCGTTAATGGCATAGCGGACACCAACGCCGGCATTGGCCTGTGTTTCCTGAGAATCATTGAGCTTGCCTTCAAATTCCCCATGGCCCACACCCAGAATGGCAAAAGGTTGCCACTTGGCCGTCATGGGCCTGAAGTAGTAGAGAGCATCCAGGTAATACTGGTTGACGTCAGTATCTCCAATTCTGCTGTCAGCATTGCTGTCGAGAAATCTCAGCTCTGTGGCCCATTGGTCGTTAAAGCGGTATTCACCCCCCAGAGTCAGTGTGGTGGCGTCATCCAGATTGCGATCAGAGTCAAAGTTCTGAAGACCAATTGCAGGGTTGATGTACCAGCGTCCTTCATTGGCAGAAACTGAAGCGGCCAGCCCGGTGGAAATTACAAAAGCCAGTAACTGTCGTTTTTTATACACGGCTACATTCCTTGGTGTCGTTGAAGTGCAGGCAAAGTGTACCTATTTAATGTGCATCTGTTAAATGTCTTTTTCACGTCGTCAAATGAGATTTCTACCCCACATTCAACGACAGTGACTAAATAATGTGCTGAAGACATTTAGAATTACAAAAAAAATACTGTCGCTTATCGAGAAATCCCTGAGAAAACCTTGCTGCCCTGAATACCATCAAAGCCACTGTGGTGAATGGTCGGCTGTACATCTGTGCAAGGAGCAACAGGCTTGTCTCCACTATCTATACTGGGTATCCATGGTCGGCAATCCGGGGCTGATTGAGAGCAGGCTCCTGCTGACCTGACGTTTATCCATTCAGGGCGTCGCTATGCCTTCATTTTCGAAGACCTCTTTTTTTCATTCGTGGTTATTCTGGACCACTGTGTTACTTAAGCTGGGGCTGGGAACCGGCTCTGTTTTTGCCAAGCCTTCTGTTCAATGCTCCGGAACACCGGAAAAGCTGGAAGCCGGCCAATCTATCAAGGTGATGACCTGGAATGTTCAGTTTCTGGCCGGGGGAATTTATGAACTGTGGACCGCTCCAAAGAAACGCGAAGCTCTGACTCTTGATAAACAATTGTCTGTTTTTCAGCAGATAACAGACCTCATTGAAGAAGAAAATCCCGATGTCCTTCTGCTTCAGGAAGTCGACGTGGACCCCAGAGTCAGGATGAACCAGATCCAGTGGTTTAAAGATGCCCTGCCTGCCCGGTTTCATTGCAGTACTTACACCGGCTATAGCTATCTGAAAGGAAGAGCCTCAACGAATATCCGAAAAGAGCCGGGTGGACTTAACCTGCTGACCTTTTCCCGGTTTGCGATTGAAAGTACTGTGAGGCATGACCTGCCTGCCATACCTGATCAGTCCCTTTTTCCCCTGACCACCCGCCGGGCCCTGCTGGAGACCAGAATCAATCTGGGGGCTGAGTCTCTGACCGTAATTAACACTCATCTGGATGCTTTTGCCCAGGGTCTGGATATTATGCAAAGGCAGGTAGAGCAATTGGATAAACGGCTGGGCCAGATAGGAGCCAGCTCTCTCTGGGTTACCGGAGGCGATTTCAATTTGATTCCTCCAGGGCAATATGAACACCTCAATGACTCCGAGCAGTTCTGGTACCAGAAACACTCAGAGTTATCGGTGCTGACTGACAAGTATCCGGTTGTTCCCTCGCCCAAGCAGGCTTCAGGAGAAGAAAAACGTCTATGGTTCACTAATAAAACCCGTCCGGAACTGGGCCTGGACAGGACGCTGGATTATCTGTTTCATTCAGCAAAACTGGATCTGGTGAAAGCCAGAGTGGTTCAAAAAGCTGAGGCGCTCTCGGACCACTTGCCTGTGGTGGCAGAGTTCAGATTGCAGAAGAACTGATTCATTTTCAGGTTGCAAAACAATGAGCCTACCCGTGATTCAAAAAACACATCTGGCCCTGACTGTCATGGCAGTCGCTACCGCCACAGCAAAGGCGGAAGAAGTTCTGCCGTCTACACAACCCACTCTGCTGGATCAAGTCACTGTATCCGCTACCCTAACCGAGAATAATCTGGACTCAGTCGCCAGCAGTGTAGATGTCACCTCGGCAGATGACATCGAAAAGAGAATGGTGAATGACATTGATGATCTTGTGCGATATGAACCGGGAGTTACAGTCAATAATGATGGCCGAACCGGTGCGGGTAGCTTCAACATTCGTGGGATGGATGCTAACCGTGTCAAGATTACCGTGGACAGTGTGGATCAGGCCAAAGCTTTCGATTCTACCAAGATGTTCCTGCGCTCCGGGAGAAACTTTATTGATTTCGAAACCATCAAGGCTGTTGAGGTCTTAAAAGGCCCGGCTTCCACCGTCCATGGTAGTGATGCCATCGGCGGTGTTGTGGCTTTTGTCACCAAAGATCCTGAAGATTTTCTTAATCCCGAAGGTGATGACGCCTATACATCCCTGAAGGGTGGTTACTCCTCTGCTGACAGTGCTTTTACTGAAACAGCAACCTTTGCCAATCGCAGTGGTGACCTGGAGAACCTGCTGATCTTCACTCGTCGCGATGCCAAAGAAACCCGGACCCACGGCGGTGCTGATATCAAGGGTGATGCCAGGGGTAAAGCTGATCCCAAGGATATCGGTATCAACAACGTGCTGGGCAAGTTGCAGTATCAATTGAACGACGTTCATCGTATGGGTCTGACAGCCGAGTGGCGCAAGCTCAATTCAGAAACTGATTTATTATCAATGGTCGGTGCACAGCCCACTGGAAATCCTTCACCTTACAGCAAGTTTGAGGCAGATGATTCAACAAAGCGTCAACGCTTTGGCGCGTTTCATGAGTGGGAAGCGTTCGTACCGGTTTTCGATACGCTCAAGTGGACTCTGAACTGGCAGGAAACTGAGACCAATCAGGTGACCTATGATGAAATGCAGGTCGAGACCGGGAGTGCTCCGCAATGGGAAACCCAGGGAAGAAACAAGGATTACACATACAAGGAAACCAGCTGGCAGTTTGATCTGAAGATGACCAAATGGCTGGACTTCAAATCGTCCGATCATCTTATCAGCTTCGGTCTGGAGCAGCAGAGAAAAGAGCAGAATAACCTGAACAGAACTACATACGTTAAGAATCCGGCTGGCGAAGAGAGTGACATTAGTCGCTATGCGCCGCTGGCGACGGTGGATTCTTTGGGTATCTATCTTCAGGATGAAATATCCCTGCTGAATGATCGTCTGATAGTGACCCCCGGTGTTCGTTATGACCGTTTTTCAGCTGAAACTGAAAAGGATCAATATTACACAAATGTGTATAAAGACAAATCATACGACAGTTGGCCTCTAAAGACAGGAGTTGTTTATAAGTTCACGGACGTGTTTTCCGGGTTTGTACAGTACAGTCAGGGCTTTGGAACACCCGATTTATTTGCTATGTACTTTGAAGAAATCGTACCTGTCGGCCCAATGAATATTCATGTTATGCCCAACCCTGATCTGAAGCCTGAGAAAAGCGATTCTATCGAAGTAGGACTGAGAGCGAACGGGCGACTTGGAAGTGCAGAGATCACTGCATTTTACAATCGGTATGATGACTTTATTGAAATGGTTCCCCTCGGAACGGATGGGAGAGATATTCAGTATCAATATCAGAATCTTGATAATACAACCATCAAGGGTCTTGAGCTGAAAGGCCAGCTCTGGCTGGATGAAGCCGCTGGAGCACCCATTGGATCAAGCTTGAAGGCAGCGGTTGCCTGGAGCCAAGGTCAGGGCACTTTCTCGAATGATAAGGGAGAATTATTTAAAGACGCCCCCCTCAACAGCATTGCTCCGCTCACCGCTGTTATTGGACTGGCCTATGATTCACCCAGTGAAAACCGGGGCGGGGCTGTAATGTGGACTCTGGTCGCCGCTAAAGATAAAGATGATATCTCTAACAGCGATATTGCTTCAGACGAGAGTGAAACAGGGGGCGAACAGTTCGCAACACCCGGCTATGGCCTTGTGGATATAACCACTTACTACAAGCCGATAAAAGAAGTGACCCTGACCGCCGGCATTTTCAATATGACTGACAAGAAATACTGGCATTGGGATGACGTGCGTGGTCTTTCCGGCACCTATGATGGGCTTAGCCGTTATACTCAGCCCGGCAGAAACTTTTCTGTCAGTGTGAAGTGGGAAATCTGAACGGGCTATCGGTGATTGGGTTACTTCGTAAGTGTATTCCGGTTTGTATCATCAAGCTTTCATTTTCGGTGCTTCCTTCTGTGATCAGACAGGGCTTGAGCGTTTGGCAGAGTCTTCTGGCACTCAGGGCAGGTTTGTTCTGGGGTGTGATCTCTTCTTTTGTGAACCGACAGGGCTTTCGCATTTGGCAGGGTCTTCCGGCACTCAGGGCAGGTTTGCT
>NZ_JAHHPS010000646.1:0-1035 GCF_024606275.1 Endozoicomonas sp. SESOKO4
GTGCATTCACGCAGTCAGTCTTATTTTCTTGGGCAGCCATGAACACAGGGGTGGCGCCACCTGTAGTCTGGGCGTTAAGATTTGCCTCGGCTTCGATCAGGACTTTCACGCAGTCGGTATTGCCTTTCGCAGCAGCGATACACAGTGGGGTGGCGCCATCCGACGTGGCAGCGTTGAGATCTGCCCTGGCTGCGATCAGGATTTTTAGACAGTCGGTGCTATTTTGTTGGGCAGCCATGAACAGCGCGGTGACACCATTCTTGGTTCGGGCGTTGATATTCGCCCTGGCTTCAATCAGGATTTTTAGGTAGTGGCTGTTATTTTCCAACGCAGCAACGAGCAGCGCGATGACGCCATCCCCAATTTGGGCGTTGATATCCGCCTTGGCTCTGATCAGGAGTTTCATGCAGTCGATGTTATTTTCCTGGGCAGCCATGATCAGCGGGGTGGAGCCATCCTCAGCCCGGGCGTTGAGATCTGCCTCGGCTTCGATCAGGAGTTCCACGCAGTCACTGTGGCCTGTTGCAGCAGCGATGGCCAGCGGGGTGACGCCATTTGAACAGGCGGCGTTGAGATCTGCCCCGGCTTCGATCAGGAGTTTCACGCAGTCGGTGCTATTTTGCTGGGTGGCCATGAACAGCGGGGTGGCGCCACCCACGGTTTGGGCGTTGAGATTCGCCTTGGCTCTGATCAGGAGTTTGACGCAGTCGGCCTTATTCTGCTGGGCAGCGATGAGTAGTGCGGTGGCACCATTCTCACGGGCAGCGTTGAGATTCGCCCCGGCGTTGATCAGACGTTCGACGATATCCCTGTGCCCCTGACCAGATGCCAAAATCAAGGCAGTGAAATCATCAGCTAGAGCAGCATTGACATTGACTCCTTCTGCCAGTGAATGGTTCACCCGCGCAAAATCCCCGTTAATACAAGCATCAAAAAACGCCTGGTTCGGGAAAAATTGATCCGGGTGAGATTCACCGGTGCTCAGATTCAATACAGGCATCGGGTCTTCCCGACACATCGCGCACCGGCGTGAGC
>NZ_JAHHPS010000647.1:0-11846 GCF_024606275.1 Endozoicomonas sp. SESOKO4
TGCCAGACTCTTGATCATTACATGAATGGCTGGTGTAGAATCGGGCAGCCATTGGCAGGCTTAGCCGAAAGGCTTCATCTTCGAAGCTTCTGTCCAGATAATGTTTTTCGAACTCCTTGTTTTCGATAGAGCCTTCTTCCAGCTGCCGGACATGGACCAGTTCGTGAGCCATGGTGACTCTTATTTCGCTGGGTTCCAGACCTTCTGCCAGGGCTATAAGGTACTTTTTCGGCCCGAGTTGTTGGGTAAAACCCTTTATCTCAGGCGTATCCATTTTTTGAGTCAGATGAATAATAACGACATCACTGACTCCCAGCTCCTCCATGTAAAAAGTCTGCATGTCGAGAAAATCACAACCAAACTTATTCAAATCGTTGGCGTAGGACGATGTGGCCAGAAAAGAGAGAAACAGTAAAAGATTGAGCCAATATCTCTGAATCATTAAGCAGGCCCGTTAAGCTGAGTAAAAGGCTTCAATGGCTCAATGCAGTTCGGCAAGACAGGAGAAGACTTTATATGGCCTGGTATCAGAAATTGATTCTACTATCGGAAAAAGACAGGGGCTTTCATCTTATAACTGATGAGTTAGAGTCAAAGCTTCCCGAGCTTTCGAAGTATCAGATGGGTTTGGCTCATATCTTTATTCAGCATACGTCCGCATCCCTCACTCTGAATGAGAATACAGATCCGGATGTTCGTCACGATATGGAAATGTTTTCCCTTCAAGCTATTCCGGATGATGCCGACTACTATCGCCATGTTCTTGGCGGGGCTGATGATATGCCGGCCCATATAAAGTCGAGCCTGTGGGGCGCTGGTGTCATGGTGCCCATCACTGAGGGCCGATTCAATCTGGGAACCCGGCAGGGGCTCTGGTTGGGAGAGCACAAAGAGCGCGGTGGAAAACGTCTATTGATTGTGACTTTACAAGGTAATCTATATAGGTAATTATAAATTCATTGATTTTTTTAATAGCAGTATATTGACGGAGGACTCAGACCGACTGGCGTTTTAACAACGCTGGACTATAACTTAAAAAAATCGGAACTAAAGTCTAAAAATATGGGTTGGAGCACAGATTGCTCCATTGACCAGTATCCAAGAGGAAATAGCTATGGCACGGAAAACGCCGAAAAAAGCTGCTGCTGGTTTTGACGGGGTTGATATCAGTTTTCTGGGGAGTCGAGACGAACCCGCTGATCAGCGCACAGTAGAGTCCCGGAAAAAACTCAGAGAGAGTCTCAACGCTCAGGTAGAGGCCTTTCTTGAATCCGGTGGTGAGATAGAAGAAGTCCCATCAAACGTTACCGCTGATCCGCCCAAAAAGCCTTCGAGCGAATACGGTAACCGTACAATCTAACCCAATTTTAAAGCCCGACACTTCCGTCGGGCTTTTTTTGGGCCGCTTAAATCTGAATCCTCACCAAAGGGCCTTGTGCATACTTTTCCAGCTCACCAATAGGCTCTAGTGAAAGGCCATACTGGCGGGTAAGGGTCAGAGACGCTTTTTCACTCTCTCTATCAACAGCTACCAGTAAGCCACCACTGGTCTGTGGGTCGCACAGGAGCTGTTTTTGCTCTTTTGTGACCGCCCCGGCCTTATGTCCATAACTGTCAAAATTGCGTAAAGTGCCCCCCGGAATGCAGTCTTGAAGTTGGTATTCACTGACGTGTGGGAGCAGTGGCAGACTGTTCATTTTGATAGTGGCCGCTACTTTGCTGCCTTCACAGACTTCAATCAGGTGACCCAGCAGGCCAAATCCTGTGACATCAGTTATGGCACTGATACCCGGTAATTGCGCTAGTTCTGCGCCAATCTTGTTAAGAGTACACATGGCGTCACGAGCCAGGTGGCGGTGTTCATCCTTGAGCAGCTTTTTCTTCTGAGCTGTAGTCAGAATGCCCACACCAAGAGGTTTGGTGAGGTAAAGCCTGCTCCCTGCCCGGGCCTGGTCATTGCGCTTGAGCTGCTCCAGCGGTACCTTGCCGGTGACCGCCAGTCCGAAAATGGGTTCGGGAGCATCAATGCTGTGTCCACCTGCCAGAGGAATGCGGGCATCTGCGCAGGCTTGGCGACCCCCATCTACAACTTTTGCGGCAATTTCAGGGGGCAGAATTTTCACTGGCCAGCCCAGTATGGCAATAGCCATCATCGGCGTACCTCCCATGGCATAGATATCACTGATCGCATTGGTGGCAGCAATTCGGCCAAAATCGAAGGGATCATCAACAATAGGCATGAAAAAGTCGGTGGTGCTGATCACTCCCTCACCATTTCCCATATCAAAAACAGCAGCATCATCCTTACTGGAATTGCCGACAATCAGCCCCGGGAAGTCGGGCAACTGAAGGTTGGTTTTCAGAATGCCGTCAAGAATCTGAGGCGATATCTTGCAGCCGCAACCTGCGCCACTGCTGTATTCAGTCAGCTTGATGTTGTTGATGTCTATAGAACTCATTGGGGTGCTCAAGAAAGATAAGCGAAAAAATTGCGCACTTTAGCACTAACAGAAGTAGAAGTAATTAGGGAATAATGGGGGTTCGGGGAGTTTAATGTCAGGCAACGGGTCACCAGGTTTATGTTGCTGCCATTGTTGACATTTTTAAATGCCCTGGGTTGTCTCTGCGGTGCAGAAAGTTTTTTAGGAAAGTGATGTTTCAACCATCGTTTTGACTAATAAGGGTATGATCTTTTATTCGATTATATTGACATTGCTACTTTCTTTTTAGGGGAGGGAGGTAAAAGTCCCTTTTAGTTAATGCAGTAGATTTTATATGTTTTTGTTAATGGGTGGTTGGCATTACCGGCAGGATTTTGTTAATTCCATCGGGTTCAATATATCGAATGGATGAGTCTTGCTTAATAAGGGTTTCAGGATCCAACAGTGCATCGGACAGAAAAATAATTCCGCAGGAACCGAAGGGGCGCAACAGTGACAGCGTTGTCTCTGAAGAGAGGCCATTCAACTTTTCAATAAGACGTTGTGCATCGCAGCTGTTAACAAGGCCAGTGTCAAATACAGCAACCCAGCGATGAGTAAATTGACCGAATTCTGCGTATGAGAAGAACGACAGTGAAGCAGTGAAGAAAAACAGGAGTAGACGATGCATATTGTTCCTTCAAAAGTGTTAGATGGCAGGAAAAACTAAAGTACTAACCCCGCGTTTTCCAGACTAAGAAAGCCCTGTCTGTTTCTATTAAGTACTAGCAAATATTGTATACATAGCCGGAAATAAAAAGAAAGGAGCCTTTGGTTACGAATAACTCAAATCAGGCTCCGGTTCTCATTAGTAATACTGCATGTGTCACGTTAATGAAACAATCCTTCAGTCGTCAAGCTCAGAGGAAATCAGTTGTTTATAGGCAAAGACAATTTTGATGGAAGGTCTTTTCAGAATCTTTTGAATCCAGAAGCTGAACCACTGTTGTGCGTTCATACCCTCTTCATCACAGTCGAACACCATCGGCAGGTATTCAATCGGGTGGGCTGTATTTTCGTCATCAATGACTGAGAAAAGCAAACCAGGTGGGTTGGCTATACCGTCATTGCTTAACCAGGGCTGGCAGAAAAAGCTCATTTCAAGGTCTATCGACCAGAGCTTAAAGCTCTTACTGACGATCAGTTTGAAACGAGCCTTGTTTTTGGCTTTACCCTGGCTGGGTATATATTCAAGAGGCTCTGCACGAGCCGGCATTTTACGAACATTCAGGCCCTCTATGGGTTGAGTGCCGGACTCATACCAGCACCTGATATCAGTTGCCTTTTGATTCAGGAAGTCACTGGCGTTAACAGGGGATGCTGAGACGGTCATAAAATACGTTCCTTTATTATTGTGCGCGCACTAGTAGCACTCATCGCCTGGAAATGCTGTCAGGCTACACAGAAATGACGTTATCTTGCAATATTTTATGTAAGGAAAGTGATGCTTTTATGTAAGTGTATTTTATACTGGGCTCCTTTCGGAGCTGTTTTTGTCGAAGAAATCCAGTGGCGGTGATTTTTCTGCCTCAGCAATGAGCGATCATTCGGTAGTCTGTCGTTCATATTTTTCTAGCCAGATATCAGAAAATGTCAGAATAATATTAATAACTAGTGTTGCGAATATTGAAAGAATAGCCACTGCCTGCCATGTTGGCAGATGGGAGGTAACATAGGTGAACTGTAACAACAGGAAGTAATGTACTGCGGTCAAAATAATAACAAACAAGTTACCAGTCAGTCTGTTTTTACCAAGCCAATTGAGACTATGACGAATGGTCAACCCTAGCATTAGCCAGATACAAGCCAGCCATGAAGGAAGAATTCGACTCTCACCGGAAAACTGAAGAACACTTATATTGCTCATCACACTATCCAGGGCGCTACCCAGAATCAGGGTGATAACCAGAATCTCCCGCTCTTTTTTCCAGTAACCGGAGGTGGAGAAATGGATCATTAGAATGACTACCGTCGCGGCGACAGCCCAGCTTGACTGGGTCGTCATGCAGATCAGCCAGCCTGCTAAAGCCAGGACACCGTTAAACCAGGAAGTGTTCAATTGTTTCATCTAAAAAACCATTCAATAGGCTATTTAAAAGACAATGGGTCTTAAAACAGGGTTGGGTTCAGAGGCCAGCATTGCGCTGATAGTTTCCAGACCTCTTCTGAGTTGATCTCTTGATGATGGACTGCTGATGCAGATTCTGACGGCCTGAGGTGCAGCCGAGCTGCCAACCGCAAACACTTCAGAGTGCAGCACTTTAACATTTTTACTTTCCAGCTGTTGGACAAATGTTTCTGCCCGCCAGGGTTCCGGCAGCTTGAGCCAGGCATAAAAACTGTAAGGCTGTGACTGGATATCCAGATGCCCGATAGTTTCTTCCAAAATGTGCTGCCGGTACAGAATTTCTTCCCGCTGCCAGACTGTCAGTTGCCGGGCTTCTCCGGAGTCAATCCATTCTGTTACTACTTCTGACATCAGCGGGGGAGTGCTCCAGCAGTTGTTTTGCATGGCGATCCTGATTTTCTGGTTAAGGTCTTCCGGGCTGCAAATAAAACCGACTCTCAGCCCTCCTGCCAGAGATTTGGAAAAGCTCGTAGTATAAACCACCCGTTCCGGGGCAAGACTGTAGAGAGATGGTAACCGCTCTTCAGGCGGAATAAACTGCACATCGTCTTCCAGAATCACAAGATTATGCACAGCAGCAACGTCCAGAATTTCCTGACGTCTGGCCAGTGGCATCAAAGTGGCCGTTGGGTTCTGAAGGTTTGGCATCAGATAAAGAAGGCGCGGTTTGAATTGATGGCAACATTGGTCCAGCGACTGAGGCGTCAGACCATGCTGGTCCATGGCCAACCCGATATGGCGAAGCTGCCACTGTCTGGCAGCATTAATAAATCCGCGGTAGGTCAAATGTTCTGATGCGATAACATCTCCGGGCCTCAGCAGTCCCTGGAGAGTGAGCATATTGGCGTTCTGTCCACCGGATGTTATCAGAATGTTGTCTGATTCCGCTTCCATACCGTGATAGCGCATCCAGCGCACCATGGTTTCACGATGCCGGGAGATGCCCGTTTCCGGGTGGTAGTCCAGTAAAGATGAAAGTTGTTGCCATTTTTCGGCCACTGAACTCAGGCTATTGGCCAGAATCTGCTCTCGGCTGGCCGGGACAGGCAAACTGAGGCTGAGGTCGATCAGGTCGGATGGCCGGGGCTGCGGAATTGAGAAGTCTCTTTTATTCCAGACCTTACCAAGAACAAAAGTACCGCTTCCCACTCTTGCGGTAACAAGCCGTCGTCGTTCAGCTTCAGCGTAGCCACGTGTAATTGTCCCGACGGTGACGCCCAGTTGGTCAGACAGAGAGCGATGTGTGGGCAGTCGATCGCCACTATTCAGCTCTCCCCCTGTTATGGCCTCTTCTATGGCGTCAGCCAAAGCTTTGTATTTGGGTCCGGAAAATCGATCCAGATTTGGTTGCCAGTCGATCATAGATTTAGTTTTTTTGCATGATTGTCATGGTGACAATAAAAGAGTTGATCGATTCTAAGCACCCTCTACACTGCAATCAAATGGAAAAGTAAAATAAAAATAAAATTGTATGGTGACAATTTATGCGTGAATCATTGGAACTTTCAGCTATGCAGAAGCAAGAATACGACAATAATCGTTTAAAAAGGGTTGGTCAGGGTCGCCAACGTTGAAAGCAAAGGCAAGCAAAACAAGAGAGTGTAAATCGCTTTTCACCAGGCAACATAAGAAAGGAATGAACAATGAAAGTGCTTCCCATCTATCAGGTCGATGCTTTTACCAGTGAACTGTTCCGAGGTAATCCAGCTGCTATCTGCCCGGTCGAAGAGATGCTGTCTGATGAACTGATGCAAAGCATAGCTCTGGAAAATAACCTTTCAGAAACAGCCTTTATTGCTGGCGCGGATGGACGTTATTACATTCGCTGGTTCACACCGGGTGCAGAGGTCAGTCTGTGTGGGCATGCGACACTGGCAGCCAGTTATGTGATCCGACATGAGCTGGGAGATCAATCAGAAGAGTTATCTTTTGATAGTTTATCCGGCCTTTTAAACGTCAGATTCAAAGAAGACCTGATTGAACTGGATTTTCCGGCGGCTTCCTTTGCTCATGAGCCCATTCCAGAAGAAGTTGCAAAACAGCTTCCCTTTGAAGCGTTGGATTCCGGATTCAATAAAGATGATCTGTTAATTGTTGCTCCCAATGAAGAAACAGTAGCCAGTCTGAACCTGGACTTCACCGGCCTGAAGAACAGCAGGGTGCGCGGTGTGGTTATTTCTGCTCGTTCGGAAAGAGTGGGTGTGGATTTCGTCTCCCGCTGGTTTGGCGGACCTGAGGTCGCCATAAAAGAAGATCCGGTCACTGGATCAGCTCATACTATGCTAACTCCTTACTGGTCTGAACTATTGGGCAAAAGAACACTCAAAGCTGAACAAATTTCCCCGAGAACAGGGCAACTGGAGTGTGAATGGTGTGAGGACAGGGTTTTGCTGCGTGGTCGCGCTGTACTCTACCTGAAAGGCCTGATAAACGTTACAGGAGGCTTATGATGAGTGGTGAGTTAAGTGTTGTTTTGTGGCCCCTGCTGGCTTTTGCTTTTTCCAGTACGATTACCCCGGGACCCAATAATGTCATGATCATGACCTCAGGTATGAATTATGGTACCCGGCAGAGCATCCCTCACTTTTTAGGCATCTGTCTGGGCTTTCCTTTGATGGTGCTGTTTGTGGGGTTGGGGCTGGGGGCGGTGTTTGATCTTTTTCCGGTTCTGCACGATATCATCAAGGTTCTGGGTGTCGCTTATCTTCTGTACCTTGCCTGGCTCATTGCAAAGTCTTCACCTGTCGATCTCAATGGCGGCAGATCCAGACCACTGACTTTTATACAGTCAGCCCTGTTTCAATGGGTAAACCCGAAAGCATGGATTATGGCGACAGGTGCCGTGGCTGCTTACACAACGGTGTCCGGAGATGTGTTTCTGCAAGTGCTTGTCATTGCGCTGGCCTTTCTGGTCGCTGCGGTTCCCTGTGTAGGTGTATGGTTATTCTTCGGTGTTCGTCTGAATAAGATGTTGCAACAGTCGTCTTATCAAAGGGCGTTTAACATCGCTATGGCGCTTTTACTGGTGCTGTCTATTATTCCGGTTATTGGTGAGATGATCTTATGAGGGGTTGACAATGCATGCCTTCAAGACCGTTATGGTTGCCATCACCGGAAGCCATACCAGCGAACTCGAGTTAAGACAGGCCTTCAGGCTGGTAGCTGACAATAACGCCAGACTGATCATGGCCTTTTTTGATCAAAGCCTGGAAGTCATGCGCAAGCTTCAGTTTATCCCTCTGGAAGGCAAGCTTGAGGCCGTTATGAAAAAACAGCTGGAGCTGGATGCCGAAAAGCTCAGGCAGCTGGCATGGGAAGAAGGCATTGATGCTGAAGTTCATATTGTCGCTGGCAAGCCCAGACAGCTCATCGCGGGTTTGATTGAAGAGTTCGGTGTGGATTTGGTCATCAAACTCGCGGATCCTAGCGGGGCACTGGTTCGTAATCAGTTAACGGGTAATGATCTCGCATTGCTGAGAAAATGTCCGGTTCCCGTATTGATGATGGCCTGCAGGGATCAGTTACCTGATTTCACTGGTAGAATTCTGGTAGCGGTCGATGTTGGTGATCCGGACAGTGATGCATTGGCCCTCAATAGAAGTCTGCTCCTCCATGGCCATTACCTCAGCAGTCAGGAAGATGCGGAGCTGCATATAGTGTCGGTCTGGAATCTACCATTGAACCAACCTGCATTAAGGATGTTGGGTGACGAAGAGGTCTATGATCTTCAGGAGAGTACCCATCAGCGCTACCAGCAGAGACTGGATAAAACACTGCTGGACGCGGGCATTGATCCTGACTCTGACAAGGTAAAAGTACATCTCTTGAAAGGCAGCGCTGCCAGAGAAATACAGAATTTAGCCAATGAAATTAATGTGGATCTGATCGTAATGGGAACTCTGAGCCGTCATGCCCGGGGAATGCTGATGGGGAATACGGCTGAGAATATTCTGAACAATATCTACTGTTCAATTCTGGCAGTGAAGCCGGAGGGTTTCGTCAGTCCACTGGCCTGAAGGCCTGTGGACTGAAAGCCTGTCAGGGCTTGAGGCCACTCATATATTCGATAGCGTGGCTGATCTCTTCGTCGGAGCAATCCATGCAGGTTCCCTTTGGAGGCATGCTGCCGACACCCTTGATGGCGCTAGCCAGTAGTTTATTGAAATCACCCGCTGCAGACAGTTTGGTTTCCCAGGTAGCCTTGTCACCTTTTTTCGGAGCGCCAAGCAGACCGGAAGTATGACAGGCTGTACAGAACTGATTGAAGATCTGCTCACCGGAACGAGGACCACTGCTGGTGCTGGCAGAAGCGCCCACATTGGCAGCGCACTCTTCACCTTGTTGACACACTGAGCCAACAGGTGCAATTCGCTCGGCTACTTCTTTACGGGAAATTTCATCCAGTTCAGCAGGCTTGGCGAACGCCAGAATAGAAAACAGGCCACCGACCAAGGCCATTAACGTACGTACTTGAGTTACCCGAGACACTCACTTATCCCCTATATCGACAAAGGTCTGCGGCACCATGTAATTAGCCAGCGGCTACGGCAGACATCTCAACGCTTATGCTGTTTATGGTTACATCTTGTGGACCTGAATAAACCATTGCGATGATTTTATTGATTGTGTGCTCAGGGCACCGCCAGTAACCGAATTCTTTTTAAGCAACGCGGATTATAGAACAAAACGTTTGTTATATCAGCTAATTGTTTAACTAATTGATTTTATTGTATATTTTATATAAATATAAACATTGGTACTTAGAGTCGTTCGATACAGCTGGGTAAACGAACACCTCTTTGAGTCTCTGGAAGAGGTTCGGGAGTATGCAACCGAATGGCTCCTGGTTTTACAACAGAATAAAACGTTCAAATGCTGGTTGACTTTGAGCAGCATGAAACGACGGAGTCGGCCATTATAAAGTTAAAGATAAGTTACTATTGCTATAACACTTACAGAACATGCACTCAATAAAACCAGCTGTCATTGCGTCTCTGTCTCTGGCTCGTTTAGAAAATTCACGAGCTCTTCAAGACCTTTTTCATATTTCGATTTATCGGCTTCGCTTAACTCTGATAAACGCTGAAAAAACAAAGTAGATAATGTTTCGTATAATTCTCTGCCAGTATCGTCTCTTGCTGGGAAATCTTTTTGTGATTCTACGAATGGAGCAGCATAAACCAGTAATTTTGGACTTGCCGGCCCTTTTTGTAGTGCAGCAATCATTGATGCCTGAGACTCTGGTCTGGTAAGTGCCTGTGACATAGGTTCTTGCTCAAAACAAATTCTATGATCTGCTGAACTTGCACCACGGTGTATTCGGGACCGTTGCCTACAAACCGGGCATAATAGATCATGATGATGTGATCGTAATGTCTCTATGCAATCCTCATGAAAATCATGTCCGCAGCAGAGGCTGGTACTTTGCTGACCACTGTCAATTTCATGTAGACAAATTGGACACACGTCCGCGTAGCCTATGCTGATTGTTAAACTTAAGTTGAAAACTAAAGAAAGAAACAAGCGCATAAACGGCTACACCATTTTAATTTTAATCAAGAGAACAAGCATTACAAAAAACTCCAAAGGAATGCATCAACTTCGAAGTCCCTGACTTTGTTATTAAGTGATGCTTTCAGATTTATGCATTATGTATAGAGGCCAGTGTCATGTTCGTCCAGATCAGATTTCATATTATCCTCAATTCGCGTAAGACACCCTCTTCAGGTGGGGAAAGGTGTCAATTGGCCATATGAAAGCGCCACGCTTTCTTTGCAGACTCTTGCCACGGGAAAGGTTATTTGTTGACAGTTGTCGAATCAGCCAAAAGCTGTTCAGCTTTAGATACCAGTGACTAAAACCCTGTTTGCGGCAAAAAGCCATAGACAGACAGGAAGCTGATCAGTAATATTGGCCTCCGCTGAAAGCACTGTAGTAAAGTGGTTTCAAGCAGCCGCAGCTCAGCTGGATAAGAACTCTAACCGCATTCAGCCCTGTCGAAGCTGCGTTAGTTAATGCTCTCGTGGTGTAACGGATAACACGCGGCCCTCCGGAGGCTGAGATTGGGGTTCGATTCCCTACGAGAGCGCCATTTCATTGATTGGCCATGGTTACACCGAATAGCGATCCTTTCAGGGCTCAGTCAACTCCGCCACTTCACATATCAAAGACTACAGACAAGATTATCCGGCTGACCTTGTAGTGCCTGCTGCTCCGTGGTTATGACAGAGAGAAATATTCATTTTTTTCTAACAAAAAACTGAGGAACTTTTTTATTGTACTTAAGTCCAATTAAATAATCACGAAACAAAATATTAAAGGAGGTAGGTTATGCAGGCAGCAGGAAGTGCAACCATAGTAGAATGCATTTGCCCAGACCCAACGTCGCAAAGTGCCAGAAAACACGCGATTTGTGGTGGAGTTTTTACAGGCTTAGGAGCTGCGCTTGGTGGATTTTCAGGGAATTTGATTGCTCTCGCAACAACTAATACTTACACAGGATTGATTGCCGGTTTTCCTACTGGTTCTTGTGTTGGTTGCCTGGCTTACACCGCTTACAATGCATATCAGAACGATGGCTGCAGTATCCGTTGCCGTCGTATAACTGAGGCAAGTGTTGCCTGTCAGAGGCATTTGCCAGTTACGAACCAGCCCGTAAGTGCCCCCGTGCTTGAGGATTTACCAGGGGCTGATGAAAATTCCGGTAGCTGTAATTATTCGCCCATTATTTCAATGCAACCGCCACCCTATCGAGAAATAGACACGCTAACTGCACCTGCAGACCCTCCACCGCCTTATCGAAGGAATAATCCAGAGTCGGATGGGCAAGAGGAAACTTTTGTATGAAATTTAGTCTGAAAAAGCATCTAAAGCATTAACCCTGATTCACATGCTTTGGGTGTTCCCTGACCCTTTTAAGCCAATCCACATAAATCACTTCAGCCGGCATATCGCGTTCAGCAAAAAAGGCAAGCCAGCGCTTCTGGTTTTCCTGAAGCCGGTCGCCAGGGCCTTTTACTTCCACCCATCGGTATTCCTGAGATTCTGGCTTGAACAGAATCAGGTCTGGAAAGCCAGTACGATTATGAGCAAAGTCGAAAACCAGCTTTTCCAGCATCGTTTTCAGGTGAATCCAGGGAATCAGATCGCAGGCGAGAGTAATTAACTTTTCTGACAGTCTGGGCCAATAGACTAACCGGTTGGCAATACCCTGCTTTTGTTCGTAAATTGTCAGAGCC
>NZ_JAHHPS010000648.1:0-1075 GCF_024606275.1 Endozoicomonas sp. SESOKO4
AGAGTCGCACCAGGGCCAGGTCAATTTCACGATTTCCAGAGTGAGTGCATAGAATGTCTTCACTGGCATTGGGGGGCTTGCCACTCCTGTTCAACAGCAGTTTTTCAGCCCGTTCAGTCTTTCCCATCAACTGCCAGAGTCGTGCCAGGGCCAGATCAATTTCATTATCCCCACAGGCCTCACAAAGGAACGCCTCGCCGTTATTGGGTCGCTTGCCAATCATCTCCAGCAGCAACTTTTCAGCCCATTCATACAGGCCTCTCTCCTGTAAGTGTCGCGCCAGGGCAATATTGACGATATGGAGATGTTTATGAAGGGTTTCCGCAGTGGCAGTTTTTCGATTCGATAGCAGCTTTCTGGTCAGCTCTTTTCTCACGTTCACCAGCAGTGTTTCAGTCATCTGGTGTTTTTTCATAAACTGCCACAGTCGGGCATTGGTAACATCAGCGTCAAAATTGTGAGATTTCTTGCAAAGGATTTCTTCATCGGCATCGGGGTCTATATTTCTCAGTCTTATCAGTCGTTCTTCAGCTTTCGAGAATAACCCAAGTGCCTGTTCACAGCGGCTCAGGGTCAGGTCAAGGTTGTGAATGGTGGAAGCCCCTAATGGAGTCAATGATCCTTTCGATCTGAATGCTTCCAGAAGATCAAAGGCTTCTTTCAGTTTTTCCCGGTTTTGCTCTTTCAACGATCTTGCCAGTCCCATGACTGAGCTTTGTTCGTCGGCGTCGCTGAGTTGGACCCGGTATTCTTCCAAGACAGCCTTGAATGTGGCTTCTGCGTAGCTGAAATGCTGGTTTTTCAGTGCTATATAGGCTTCACGGATTTTTCTTTCAGCCGGTTCAGGCGATTTCTTTCTGGTTGACTGGTGTGACCTCTGAACAGAAGGTTTGCTGTGCCCGGTGGTTCGCCGACGGCGAATATCCGTGCGCGTGTTCGACCAGGGACCACGAGGAACAAACGGTTGCGCATTCGGGTTTAAATCGGATGCAGGCTTTGTGTCCTGATGAGCGTCCTGATCGGAATCAGGCAGGTGATTTTGTGACGGTTGCGATGTTGAACCATAGGCTGGTGG
>NZ_JAHHPS010000649.1:0-1136 GCF_024606275.1 Endozoicomonas sp. SESOKO4
TTAAACGACGCTGATTTAGTATCCCAATAACTCTTTAAAAGCCAAACGACAGTGATAACCATTTCTACAGTTAGCCATGAATAAGAGGTGGAGTTGAGTGGGTTATTTTTGGTAGTCAGGATCTGTTGGTAACCCAACAGCAGATGATTGGCATAAAGCCATTGCCACGAAATGGATTTAATGATGGCCGTTTTTAGCTCGCAGCTCTTTATTCTGCATTGTTTCTCATCAGAGGGTAAATCTGATCCTGCATAGCCTTTTATGAGGGCAATGTCTGACCAGGTGTCCGACAGTGTGTGCTGGTCAGGTGTTATAGAAAAGTTCTGGCTTTGAGAACCTGTTTTATTTTCAAACTCGACAACAAAACGTCTTGTCAACGGTTGAGCCTGACAGACGACGGATATTGTCACCAGCAACAGTGGTGCTGTAAAGAGTGAGTGCTTAATCATTCTACCCTTGCATTCTGGTGTTAAAGGGGGGAAGGATAGGTCAGGAAAATAACTCAAGTTGCGCAGTTAACCGTTCTCTCAATTGCCCCAGAGAAGCTTTCAGTCCTGCCAAGACCTCGACTTTCCACCGTTTCTTGTAGATCGCATTAACACCTGAAAGCTGTGTTTACTGGAAAAGATAATGCTTTTCTTTTGTTCCCTGACTTGTCTCTGTTGCCTACCTTGCCCCGGCCTCGGACAGGGCTCTCACGCAGTCGGTATTGCCTGTCTCAGCCGCTATGGAAAGTGGGGTGGCGCCATCCGAAGTTCGTGGGGCGTCGAGATCTGCTTTGGCCTTGATCAGGAGTTTCACGATGTCGGTATGGCCTTTCTGGGCAGCGATGAAGAGCGGGGTGGTGCCATAGTTAGTCTGGGCGTTGAGATCCGCTCCGGCTTCGATCAGGATTTTTACACAGTCGGTATTGCCTTCCTCAGCAGCAATGAGCAGCGGGGTGGCGCCATTCGACGTGGCAGCGTCGAGATCCGCCCCGGCGTTAATAAGGGCTTTCACGCAGTCGGTGTTATTTTGTTGGACAGCTATGAACAGTGCGGTGACACCATTATTAGCCCGGGCGTTGAGGTCCACTCTGGCCTCGATCAGGAGTTTCACGATGTCAGTATGGCCATTCTGGGCAGCAATGATCAGTG
>NZ_JAHHPS010000650.1:0-1024 GCF_024606275.1 Endozoicomonas sp. SESOKO4
TTAAACGACGCTGATTTAGTATCCCAATAACTCTTTAAAAGCCAAACGACAGTGACAACCACTTCTACAGGTAGCCATGAGTAAGAGGTGGAGCTGAGAGGAGTATTTTTGCTGGTCAGGATCAGTTCGTAACCCATCAGCAGATAATTGGTGTCAAGCCATGGCCACGAAATGGATTCAATAATGGTCGTTTTTAGCTCGCAACCGATTACTCTGCCTTGTTTCTCATCAGGCGGTAAATCTGATCCTGCACAGCCTTTTGTGTGAGCAATGTCTGACAAGGTGTACGATAGTGTGTGTTGGTCAGGTGTTATAGAAACGTTCTGGTTTGGAGAACCTGTTTTCTGTTCAAGCTCGACAACAAAACGTCTTTTCAACGGTTGAGCCTGACAGATGACAGACAATGTCATGAGTAACAGCGGTGCTGCAAAGAGTGAGTGTTTAATCATTCTACCCTTGAACTCTGGTGTACAGAGAGGAAGGATAGATCAGGAAAATAACTCAAGTTACGCGGTTAACCGTTCTCTCAATTGCCCCGGAGAAACATTCAGGCCTGCCCCATAAACTGTGGTGCTGAGGTGAAAGTGATCCAACTTCACTTTCTCTATGACTACAAAGTCTGCAGTGACTAAATAATCACCCATTTCAAACACTCAGAAGATGGGAACACCTGAGAGGCGTGTTTTTCGGATAAGATAACGCCTTTCTTTTGTTCCCTGTCTTTGCCTCTGTTACCTACCTTGCCCCGGCCTCGGTCAGGACTTTTACGCAGTCGGTATTGCCCATCTCGGTTGCGATGGACATTGGAGTTGCGCCACCCCACGCCGCGGCGTTGAGATCCGCACCGGCATTGATCAGGACTTTCACGCAGCCGGTATTGCCTTTTGAAGCAGCAACGAACAGCGGGGTTATGCCATTGTTTTTCTGGGCGTTGAGATCCGCTCCGGCTTCGATCAGGATTTTTACACAGTCGGTATGGCCATTCTGGGCAGCGATGAACAGCGGGGTGGCACCCTTGTTAGTC
>NZ_JAHHPS010000651.1:0-2865 GCF_024606275.1 Endozoicomonas sp. SESOKO4
TTACTACAGAGCTTATGGAATCAATTTCATCAATGACCTGTAATTTTATTTTTGGCATCACCCATATTGTTTTGGCGTCTGATGAGGGGTAGGACTCTATTATCTGACTGACACCAAAAACTTTCGGGTAAATAAGCTCTTCCCGGATCTTTCTAATTGCCCGCCTCTTTACTACCTTCCAGGTTTCCTGAAGGTTATTATCCGGCAATAATTTGACTGACGAGCTGGCTTGAGGCGGTTTGCGGAATATATTAATTGCATACTTTGAGTCATTAGATGAAAGGGAGTCTATCTGAGCTGTTCCCTCTGCAGTGTTGGCGCTGACAAGTATCGTTACTGGAATAGTAACCGTTTTTTCTCTCATCTTTTTTTTTGATTTTGATGTGCGTGGGGGCTCAATACCTAAAAGAAGTTGCCCTGTGATATGAAAGTGATAGTGATCGTGCTCACTTATAGTAGATCTTTCAGAAGCAGCACCATGGGAGGACTCTTCTTCCGGAGGTAGCAGTCCCGGGGTGGCATCAGTTAATGACTTTGCATGAGACTCGGTTCTTATCAGCTTCGGTCGCGAGGCCTCCTTAATGGCACTTTTGCCTGAAGCTGGTCGTTTTCGTGATGCTGGTTCATTTTCAACACTGGATGAAGCAGTGCTCCCGGAAATAGTAACTGTTGGATCTTTAAGAATGGGGTCAATCACATATAACTGATCCTGGTTTTGGATTTCAATGGGTCCTATCGGGAGGGCAAGGGGGAAGCCAGATCGTTGATCACCCTCAGTAGATGACATTTGAATTAATGTCTCGGGTGAAAACTCTTGAAGAGGCTCATGAGTCACTACGCCTTGATCTAAGGAAGGAGACAACAACCGATTTTGATTTAAAGAGTAAGAAGCCGGCCAGAGCTCCATACTAAAAAGCGAGTTTTTCCTATAAATAGTTTCAGGGAGGATAATTGCAACACTTGGCTTTAGTGACTGTGCCGGGTGTGTATAGGAACCGAGAGAATGTGAAATAATAAGGTGGCAACTATCCCCTTGTCGATGTGCGACGACAATTTCATCGTATAACTCATCAAAAGTAACACTGTACTCGGTGATGCTATCAGCCAAATCATCATCTGCGTTAGCATTCATGGCTAAATATCCAAGTGCAAGGGTAAAGAAAGTTCTTGCGAAAAGACTATAGGAAACCATGCTTTGTCACCTATTTGACTACTGGACAGAAACATTCTATCCATCCATCACTGCTAATCGGCACTCTTAGGGTAGACATTAAGCCCCACCCACAGCACAAAGACCTAATCTTGTACGCCCTGAACAACCATCTCGTGCAGGGTGTTCACGTTTCGCATTATCTGCCCAGAAGTTGAGCAGCTTCCTTGTATGTGAGAGTAGGGACTTTCCTGCATTCATAAGGGATAAAATGACATTACCAAACAGCCGGGTTCCACTTTTCATCGCCTTATGCGTCGAGATTTCTTCAATGGCTCCACTTTTATAGAGGTTCGCCTGCGCAGCATGGGCAAGATACCTTTTCAACGTCGCAACCACGAAGGACATCAGAATCAGGCTAAACACCAGTGTCGCTGATTTAGTGTTAAAACGATGCCACCCTGAATAGGACTTAATCTCTTTGAAGATAAGCTCTATTTGCCATCGTAGACGATAGGCCTGAAGTACTTCACTCAGGGTGAACTCAACCCGGTTAAGGTTGCTTACAACGAATACCCATTTCAGTTTCCTGTCATTCCAGCGGACAACAAAACGATATGGCCAGGCTTTGAATCCTGGCCATTCTACATCAAGGTCGAGGCATTGATCTTTAGGGAAGCCAGACAACACTTCCTTAAGTTTTTTCCCTTTGTAGCGATTGAGATTTTTGCCATCCTCCCGTACTGCGCTGAGTATTGTCGGGTTGATACTCTGAGGCGCCTTGCAGATAAAAGAACCCTCCCGGTCATCAATGGCAGCAAAGGATTCCAACTCAAAATAACCGGCATCAATCAGCATCAGGATATTGGCCATGGAGGTTGGCAGTGGTGGCAGACAGTCTCTTTCTGAACGGGTATCTTCAGTGAGCTGCACGCGCACCAGATTGTTGGTAAGAAGATCCATTGTCGTATGCAGTTCGACAGCAGCAGGACTGACCGTTGAGAACCTGCCGGGAAATGCTTCCTTCAGGGCATCGTAGACAGCTTGCGATGAGCCGTCATGAATCAGAATGTGCTCAAACTCTGAAAATGGACTGTCCTCATCAAACGCCATGACTTTGCGGGAAAAGACTTCCAGACATTGCACCCATAGCCAGAGGACAAGAGCAGGCATCGCGTCTTTTTTAGCTTGATTTGCCCAGGAACGATAGGAGACATTCAGACCCGTCAACTCATTAAATTTACGGTGGAGATCGGCTTGAGTATCGCAGTTTCCATCACCAGCGAGGGCATCAATCAGTGAAAGGATAAAGTCCAAGGGGCGGATATCTCGCTGTCGTATAGTAAAACCAAGCTGTTCCGCCATGCTGATGAGTTCAGACCGGTCGAAACACGTCAGCAGTTTTTTTCAACTAGTCTACTATTTGCAGTACTCATCTTGTTCAGCCTTGATACTTTTCGCGAAGCTTTATTTTGGCTGTTCAAGGTGAGTTCTGCCGCTGGAAATGAAGCTTTTTTGAGCTTAATGTCCACCCTAAGAATCGGCACTCATAGTAACACATAACTCTGGTTCAAGCGCCAGGCATCAGCGCATTCCTTTGAAACATTTGGTATTTTTAAGGAAGTATGACTATATTGACGTCTTCGTCTTGTTGTTATTTGTAGCCAGAAAATGCTACAAACTTTTTTATACGAGAAACTTCATGTTTAATAAAC
>NZ_JAHHPS010000059.1:0-4748 GCF_024606275.1 Endozoicomonas sp. SESOKO4
TCGGGCTGTCTTTAACGGCCTCGTCGCAGCCCGGCTGCCAACCCACTTTCAGGCAGGGCATGGTCATGAAGGTTTTTAATTCCGACTCTGTCGGGAAGCCTTTGCCATTATGCATGGAGGCAATGAGCCTTAGCAGCATTCGGTCGATCGGATTGCCTTTAACGGCCTCGTCATTGCCCGACTGCCAGCCCACTTTAAGACAAGGCATACTCACAAACGCTTTCACTTCCGGCCCTGTCGGAAAACCTCTGCCATTATGCATGGAGGCAATGTTCTTAATCAGCTCCCAGTCGATTGGGTTGTCTTTAACAGCCTCATCAAGGCCCGGCTTCCAGCCCTCTTTCAGGCAAGGTATGGTGATGAAGGCTTTTACTTGCTCTTGCGTCGGGAAGTCTCTGCCACAATGCATGGTGGTAATATGCATGAGCAGCTTTCGGTCGACCGGATTGTCTTTAACCGCCCTGTCGCGGTCCGGCCGCCAGCCCTCTCTCAGGCAAATCATAGAGATGAACGCTTTCACTTTCGCTTCTTTCGGGAAACCTTTGCCATTATTCATAGAAGCAATATTCTTCACTAGCCCCCAGTCGATCGGGCTGTCTTTAACGGCCTCGTCATTACCCGGCTGCCAGCCCTCTCTCAGGCAAAGCATGCTAAGAAACGCCTCCACTTGCTCTTTTGTCGGAAATCCTTTGCCATTATTCATGGAGGAAATGCGTATGAGCAGTTCCCGGTTGATCGGTTTGCCACGAACGGCTTCGTCATGGCCGGGTTCCCAGCCCTCTTTCAGGCAAGGCATGTTCATGAAGGCTTCTAACTGCTCCTTCGCAGGGAAGCCTCTGCCACTGTTCATAGAGGCAATATGCGCAACCAGTTCCCAATCGATCGGTTTGTCTTTAACCGCCTCGTCGAGGCCCGGCTGCCAATCCATTTTCAGGCAAGGAATGGTGATGAAGGCTTTCACCTGAGGCTCTGACGGAAAACGTCTGCTATTGTTCATGGAAGCGACATGCCTGAGCAGCCTCCGGTTAATCGGGTTGTTTTGAACCTCTTCATCATTGCCCGGTTGCCAGCCTTCTCTCAGGCAGGGCATGGTGATGAAGGCTTTCACTTGTTCCTCTGTCGGGAACCCTTTGCCATTATTCATGGAGGAAATGTGCACGAGCAGCTCCCGGTCGATGGGGTTGTCCTGAACGGCCTCATCGTTGCCTGGTTGCCAGCCTTTTTTCAGGCAAGCGATGTTCATAAAGTCATCCACTTCGCCTATGGTCGGGAAGCCTCTGTTATTGCGCATAGAAGAAATCTGTTTCAGGAATGGATGTCCGGCAACAGCTTGAATCTCATGATCATTTTTATTTGCAAAGCGCTCTATATGACGCGGCCATCTCAACATGCTTGAGAGACAGCCGGTGTTTTTAATTTGATCCGTATTGACCGCCGAAAAGAAGACCGTCGCCTTGGCAAAAAACGCTGAGAGAAGCTCAGCTTGCTTAATAACACTCAATGTTTCCAATTTGGCAAAAAGGGTGGGAAATGGAGGGTTACTTCTGTTGTAGGATAATCCGATCTTTCTCCTGCGGAGGGTTTTCAGCAGTTTTTTGGCACTTTGGACCACGCTTCTCACAGCCTGGGCTGTATCCGGGTTGCTATCGTTGTAGTGGTTCTTCAACACTGCCTGATGTTTAGGTGAAAACACCGAGAGAATTTCAGGAGGGATTTCTGAAGCGTCTTCAAAATCTTCATCTTCTATTTCACCGGTGACAGGGGTCATACTGTCACTGGCGGGTGGTGGAGTTTCTGATTCCGGTTCGATTACAGCCATTGGCTGAGGCTCTTCGTCAGCCGTTATAACCGATTCAGTTTCCAATGGATCTTGTGTGGACTGAACTGCGAAGGAAGAGACCACACGCCAGAGACCCTCATCAACACGCCGTAGCTTTATGGGGGGAATGTGAGATGGTTCAAAGGCCTGTTGATGCTGCAATATATTGGAGGCACTGGCTGCCGGTTCAGCCTGACGCCCTGTCCGGGTGTGCTTTCTTTTTGGTTTTTGAGCGCCTTTTTTTTGAGAGCCCTCTTTTTGAGAACCATTACTCACCGAAGCCCCATCGTCCAAAGGTGGCGGCGTAGATCCATCTATTGGGGGTAATGGCACGTAAACTCTCCCTATTCGTCCAGTGGGTCATCCTCAAATAGCCATTCATTCAGCCCAAGCAAATCTTGCTTTTTACCCTCATAGGCTTTGTACCAGTCGAGCTGTGTCACCAAATCAACCCTATCGCTCATTTTTTTGATCACAGTGAGTAGCTGGTTTGGACTCATCTGGTGGCGAAAAAGTTCCAGCATTTCAAGTTCTGTTTCCTCCAGCACCTGAAAACGATTCAATGCGTCTATCACCGCGTCCATCGCCGTTGCAAAATAACTCTGGCTGACAGCAGCCTCATCTGTACCTTCTGTCAGTCTTGCGGTGACGGCGTTTTTTAAGCTCTCCGGAGCCTCTTCCACCTGCCGTTGAATAACCGGAGCCAACGCCCTGCACAATCGGGTGGTGAGCTGACCAAGATTGGCGTAGTGCTCCAGTGACGCCCAGACTGCGGGTTTTAATGGCAAGCCTGACTTGATAATGCTGAGAATGGCACTGGGTGCCAGCGGCTTCGCTTTTTCATTAAGGGTCTCACGGACGCTTGCGCTATTGCGTGGCAGTCTCTCATCTCGCTGGATGACATAGAGTTCCCGCTCATCCTGTGGAGGCTTGTACCACTGTTCGGTGAAGTCTTTGGCCTCGAAAAATGTTCTTAGCTGTTCCAACGACCAGTTTTTGATCATAAAACCGTTACCCACGAGACTGAATTCCGGTTTTGGCAATACAATGCTTCTGTCGTTAGAAAGCACCGTCAGCCGGTTCTTTTCAAACTTATATTCTGGCGCCTGTTCAAGCTCAATCAGCAGGGCAACGATAAAGTACCACAGCCGCTTTTGTCCCGGCATGAGCGCATCACCGTTGATAATGACTCCTTTGCCATCGGCACTGGCCTCCTGCGATGAAAAGCATAGATCCGGTATCTGTTCGTGGTCAGTCAGGTAATAGTGTGCCAGCAGCAGCCCTTCCAGTAGCAGCTCCTGTTGTTTTACATTGAGGGTGTGAGTGCTCTGCCGGGCAATACAGGCTTCCAGGAAATCCTGCATTTTTTGCGGCTTGAATGTCTGGTGTATCAAGTACAGTTGGCGGACAGAAGGCACCGTTTCGAAGAAGCTGTCGAGCTTTTCTACGTACCCTGAGCGTTTAGCCTCTGGCTGCGACCAGAGAATCTCCAACACCCTGGCTTTACTCAGTGTCAGAGAACATCGCTGATTCAGTTTTTGCCTCAGTGGCTCCAATGCCACCCATTGCAGTTTGTTCGGGGCAGGATTCAGCTTTCTGCACAGTGTAATGTAATCCAGACACTCGGATTCAGGCAGCTGCGTCAGGGCAAACTTAACGTTATCCAGAGGAGCGTAAATTGAGAGCGCCCTGGCCAGTACGTTCTGGTCTTGCTGGTTTTCATGATGTCTTGCCAGCCATAAGCGTGCGCCCGCGCCACCATGATGGAAGAGCATGGGTATCAGCGATGCCAGGGCATAAAGCACCTGCGTTCTTTCACTGCGGTCATCTGTGAAAGCGGTCAGGTATTGTTCAAGTTCCGCAATGGTCATGCGCCACTTTGGAGGAGCAGAGCAGAACAACGCCAGGGCTTTTAGGGTCTCCCCAATCGTCATACGCCACTTTTGGGGGATTGAACTGAACAACGGCAATGTATTCATTGCATCGTCTTCTTCCAGCTCATCCTCTCCATCACTGATGTCGTCGTCACTCTCTGTGGATAGCCCTGGAAGATCAGGAAGATATTGACGGATGCTTCTCTCATTGGCAGCCAACTCCTTTTGTTCAGGCAATCCGGAAGCTGCAAACACCCTGCTGGCCATCTTCAGGCAATGTTTCTTGTTCTTCACAGGCAACCACTGAACAAAAGCGATTACCTTCGCCTCCACCGGGAAGCCTCTACTATTACATATGCTGGCAATATAAATGAGCAGCTCCCGGTTGATGGGGTTGTTCTGAACGGCTTCATCGAAACCCTTCCTCCAGCCCTCTTTCAGACAGGACATAGACATAAAGACTTCCACCTGTCTCTTCGTCGGGAAGCCTCTGCCATTATTCATGGAAGCAATGTGCACTAACAGCTCCCTGTCGATAGGCTTGTCTTTAACAGCCTCGTCCCGGCCCGGCTGCCAACCCTCTTTCAGGCAGGCCATAGAGACAAAGGCTTCCACCTGCTCCCTGGTCGGGAAGCCTTTGCCATTGTTCATGGAGGCAATGTTCCTGAGCAGTTCCCAGTCGATGGGCTTGTCTTTAACGGCCTCGTCCCGGCCCGGCTGCCAGCCCTCTTTCAGACAGGACATAGAGATAAAGGCTTCCACCTGCTCCTTCGTCGGGAAGCCTTTGTCATGACGCATGGAAGCAATGCGCATGAGCAGTTCCCGGTTGACCGGGTTGTTTTGAACGGCTTCATCAAGGCCCGGCTGCCAGCCCTCTCTCAGGCAGAGCATAGAGATAAAGGCTTCTACCTCCTTCTTCGTCGGGAAGCCTTTGCCATGATTTATGGAGGCGATGTGAGTGATCAGTTCCCGGTCAATCGGGTTGTCTTGTAACGCCCTATCATTGCCCGGCTGCCAATCTACCCTGAGGCAAAGCATCGACATGAAGGCTTTTA
>NZ_JAHHPS010000652.1:0-7277 GCF_024606275.1 Endozoicomonas sp. SESOKO4
TTGTTGATCAGGTCATCACACTGGGCAGTCTGCCCGATGAAGAGGGCAACCTGCGTCGTACCTTCGTTTGCCAAACCCTCAACCCCTATGGCTACCCGGCCAAGGATCGCAGCGGTCGTCTGGATGTATACGAACCGCCTCACCTCGGGCAGCTGTTTACCAAGATCCGTAGTGGGTCAAGGCAGCCTGTTCAGTTTGAAACTCAACCTCAAGGAACGGAGAAATAACCATGAGCCAACAAAGAGCTATGACACGCTGGAACGACTTTAACGATGCTACCGATCAGGGCAGCTACGATGTCATTCCTTCAGGCACTCTGGTCAAGGTACGTATGACCCTTAAGCCCGGAGGCTACGACAATCCCGAAATGGGCTGGACCGGTGGTTACGCCACTTGTGGCGATACCGGAGCCATCTACCTCAATGCCGAGTTCACGGTGCTGGAAGGCCAGTACGCCAGGCGCAAGATTTGGTCCCTGATCGGTATGCACAGCCCCAAAGGCCCGGAGTGGGAAAACATGGGCCGTTCCTTTGTCCGGGGTGTTTTGCAATCTGCTCGTAATATCAAGGCCGAAGATAACAGTCCCCCGGCTTATAAAGCCCGGCAGTTGAAATCGTTGTCAGAGCTGGATGGTATTGAGTTCGTCGCCAAAATCAGTACTGAAAAGGATCAGTACGACGAACCCAAGAATGTCATTAAGCAGGCCATCACACCGGAGCACAAGCAGTATGCCCAGCTGATGTTTGGTCAGAATGCTCAGGGCCAAGCACTCGCTAATAATCAGCAGGGTGGCCACCCTCAGGCTCAGCTGCAATCCCAGCTCTACAGTCCTCCGGACTCAGCGCCTCACCCAGCTGAAAGCTACAACAACCAGTGGGATTAAGGCTCTAACGCCCACCTGCGGGTGGGCTTTTCCCTACAGGGACTGTGACAATGAAAAACAAATGGCTTGATTTTAACGATGCCCAAGAGCAGGGCGCGACACAGAAACGGGATGCAGAAGACGTTAAGCGTCGTATTCTGGAACGAATGCCTGAGTACCTGGCCTGGCTGTTTCCCAATGGCAAAAAACGAGGCCAGAAGTTTGTATTGGGCAACGTCCACGGCAAGAAGGGCAAGAGCCTGGAAGTGGAGCTGGGTAGTGGGCTTTGGCACGACTTTGAAAGCGGTGAAGGTGGTGACATTATCAGTCTGACCGCAGCGCATCAGTCTCTTGATCCTCAAAGGGACTTTCCAGAAATCATAGAGCTCATGGCGGAGTGGCTCGGTATGCCGTCATTCACGCCACCAGCTTCGGTTGGTCACCAGGAAGAATATGAAGACTTGGGTCATCACACAGGCAAGTGGGACTACCACGATGCCGAAGGCAATTTGATCGCCTGTGTTTACCGGTACGATACGCCAGAGGGTAAAGAGTTTCGGCCTTGGGATGTAAAGACCCGTAAAACCAAAGCCCCCAACCCCAGGCCACTCTACAACCAGCCAGGTGTCAAGGTAGCCGACGAAGTACTGCTGGTGGAAGGCGAGAAAGCAGCACAGGCTTTGATTGAAAGTGGCTATTGTGCCACCACTGCAATGAACGGTGCCAAGGCCCCGACGGATAAGACGGACTGGTCACCCCTCAAAGGTAAGCGTGTTTCGCTCTGGCCTGATAATGACGACGCCGGGCTGGAATATGCTTTCAGTGCGGCTAAAGCTATCGATGATGTCGGAGCTTTGTCTGTAGTGATTCTGAAACCACCGGCAGATAAACCTGAGAAATGGGATTCCGCAGATGCCGTTCAGGAAGGCTTTGATATTGATCACTAGATGGCCGCAACCGAGCGGAAGACAATCAAATCGGCAGGCCTGCAACTGTCAGACTGGAGTGCGCTCCGTTACAAAGGTGTAGCCCCTGAGCAGCACTACCTGATTGAAGGCTCTTTTCCATTAGGTGTTGTCTCAATCCTTGCGGCTATGGGAGACACAGGTAAGGGAATGCTCACACTCAAGCTTGCACTGGAAATTGCCTGTGGTGAAGACCTGACGGTTGAGGTGTTTGGTGGCAAGGTCTTACAACATGGAACAGCCGTTGTTTTCACCTCTGAGGATGATCAGGCAGAAGTACACCGTCGTCTTCAAAAACTGGACCCGACAGACTTGCGACTGAAATCGCCTGAGAAACTCTTCATTATTCCATTACCTAATGCAGGTGGCCCATTCCCCATGGTCAGGGAAACTCCGGAAGGGCCAAGAACGACATCAGAGTTTACCCAGGTAGTCCGCCAGCTTCAGGCTATTGAAGATCTCAAGCTGGTGGTCTTTGATCCCTTATCCTCTTTTGTTCATGCCGATGTGAACGCTGACCCTGCAGTGGGTAGTTACCTGACGGGGCTGTTGGCGAACCTGGCCAGTGAAACGGGTGCCACTGTGATTGTGGTTCACCATATGCGCAAACCACCAGGACAGAAACCCATCGATAGTGCAGAACAGGCCAGGGATGCCATTAGAGGCAGCAGTGCGCTGGTGGATGGTGTTCGTATGGCCTATGCCCTCTGGCCTGCACAGGACCAGATCGTGCAGCAAACTTGTCAGACTCTGAACCTGATCCCCGAGCCGAGAAGTTTTTACCAGGGAGCGGTAGTGAAATCCAATGGCCCGGCGGATCGGACAATCCGTACTTATAAACGCAATAGCATCGGATTGTTGGAGGACCTGACTGCAAGGATAAAAGGTCAACAGCCTTCTACCTATGATTTGCTGGGAGTGCTCGCTGGTGGCATCAGAATGGCAGCCAGTCGTAGGCATCCTTTTACTCATACCGGAGTGAATGGGGTCTTCAAGCACCGGCATCGTCTTCCTGAAGCCTTCCATCATATGCCCCGACACAAGCTCGAAAATATGGTTCAGGAATTGTTGAATGAGCGTCCGCCAAGAGTGGTTAAAGGCACACTTCTGGGATCAAAAGAACAAAAGTGGCTGGATTCTCCCTGGGGACTATTTGCTGATGGAAAAGGCCGGATTGAAGAGGGTGCAGATCGGTTGAAAAATGACTGATTGAGCGTTTCCAGAGCGTTTCCAATTTCCAGCATTTCCAGAATATTTCCAGAGTTTTGGAAATAGAGAAAGGTTTAAAAAAATACTCTAACTTTCTGAAAGTATAAAGAAATATATAAATTTAAATGACATATGTCGTATTTCCAATTTCCAAGAAATGCGTGGCTCTGGAAACGTGTAACTCATTGAAAAATAAACCGTTTCCAATTTCCAGAACCCCTTACTTATACAAGTAAGGTTGGAACTTAAATTTCCAACCTTACTGATGCGTGATATTTCCGGCTGGAAATCGACTCAGGGAGGAATCTCGAATGGACATCAATGAACTGGCCAATCGCTATCGGGAAGCCTGGCTGGTAGCACGACGAGTGTCGTTAAGTATTAATCTCCGGTACTCGGCCTACTGGCCCGAAATCAATCCCAACCGCTGGGAAGTTTATCAAGGGGAAAACAAAATCCTGAGATTGCCCAAGCCCTCGGAAGACGAAGTGGATCGCATGGTGAAGTGTATGCGCTGGTTGCGATGGGTCAGCGAGGAGGAACGCAAGCTGATCTGGCTTCGTGCATCGGGTTTGCCCTGGCGAGTGATTGCTGAAGATTTGGGAGTGAACCGGAAAACCCCATACGCACACTGGTGCAAAGCCATGAGCAGGATTGCCATCCATTTGGCCGGAGGACGTAACCCGGAGTAACCCGAAGTAACTCATAGTGTCTGGTTTTGTCTGGGTATATCCAAAATAGAGGCCTCTTCAAGGATTGGACACTTTCGCCAAATTTGACAAGAATTAACGCTAAGCTCGAAGCGAAGTGCACCTGAACCTCACACCTCCCCGGTCTGAGGTTTTTTTACGTCTGGAAATCACGGAAGAACCATGGCCAGAATCCTTGTCGAAGCCATAGAACATCGCCCCGTCGCCACCCTGGTGCCCTACGCCAACAACGCTCGCACTCACTCCGATGAGCAGGTGGACCAGATTGCCCGGTCCATCGAGGAGTTCGGGTTTGTCAATCCGGTGCTGGTGGGCAGTGACGATGTCATCGTAGCCGGTCATGGTCGTCTGATGGCGGCGAAGCAGCTGGGCATGGAAACTGTGCCGGTGATTGTGTTGGGGCACTTGAGTGAGACTCAGCGCCGGGCGCTGATCATTGCCGACAACCAGATCACGGCCAACTCAGGCTGGGATGAAGCACTGCTCAAACAGGAACTGGCAGAGCTGGATGCCCTGGATTTTGACCTGGACCTGATGGGCTTTTCCGATGAGGAGTTGGAAGGTCTGTTGCTGGTGGACGAACCAGAAGGGCAGACCGACGATGACGAAATTCCTGAACCGGAAGAGCATCCCGTCAGCCAGTTGGGTGATCTTTGGATTTTGGGAAGCCATCGGGTGCTGTGTGGCAGTGCTACCGAACAGGCAGATGTGGAAGCCCTGATGGCAGGCCAGCTGGCGGATATGGTGTTCACCGATCCACCTTACAACGTTGACTACGCTAACCCTGAGAAAAACACCCAAGCGAAAAAAGATCGCCGGATCAAAAACGATAATCTCGGCTCTGAGTTCCACGCTTTCCTGCTGGCCGCCATGACCAACCTGCTCGGAGTCTGCAAGGGGGCGATTTATATCTGCATGTCGTCGTCTGAACTGGATACGCTCCAGAAAGCCTTTCGGGAAGCCGGTGGCAAGTGGTCCACGTTTATCATCTGGGCCAAGAACACCTTCACCCTGGGTCGTTCGGATTATCAACGGCAGTATGAGCCAATCCTCTACGGCTGGAAGGAAGGCAACGAACATTTCTGGTGTGGAGCCAGAGATCAGGGCGACGTTTGGTTCTATAGCAAGCCTGCCAGGAATGACCTTCATCCCACTATGAAACCCGTGGAGCTGGTAGAGCGAGCTGTTCGCAACTCTTCCAAGACCCACGACATCGTGCTGGATCTGTTTGGCGGTTCCGGCTCCACACTGATTGCCTGCGAAAAGTCACACCGCAGTGCCCGGCTCACCGAACTGGACCCAAAATACGTGGATGTCATTGTGCGTCGATGGGAGGAGTACACAGGCAAGGAAGCCTATCTTGAATCCAATCATCTGACCTTTGAACAAACCAGAGAAGAAAGACATGGAAGAACTTTCAAGGCGACTGGATCAGATTGATTCCAAGCTCGACAAACTGAGCGATGCCGTTTCCCGTCTGTCCATGATCGAGGAACGAATCACTCACCAGACCAACAACCTTACCCGTCAGGATGAACGCCTGGATGAACAGGAGAAACGCATCCGGAAGCTGGAGTTCCAGGCCAGTCGCCGGGGTGTGATGTTGGGCTATATCGAACGCTTCGGTTGGATCGTGCTGACCGCTGCTATTGGCCTGTTGGCTTACTTTCTTAAAACATAAACTCAGGGGATGAGTGATGGGCAAGCGTAAGGAAACCAATTACATCGTCGTTCATTGCTCGGACACCCGAGCCAACCAACACGTTACTTTTGACGACATCAAACGTTGGCACACCATGGAGCGGGCCTTTCTGGATATTGGTTACCATTGGGTGATTGAGAGGGACGGTTCCGTAAAGCAGGGTCGTCCTATTGAAGACTGGGGTGCTCATGTCAAATACCACAACCATGAGAGTGTTGGCATCTGTTTGGTGGGTGGCCTGAATGAACACAATGAGCCAGAAGATAACTTCACTCCGGAACAGAAGCGAATGCTGAAGCTTCTGGTGGCTGGCCATCAAGCTATTTATTCAAACGCTGTCGTGCATGGTCATCATCACTTTAGTAAGGTGAAGACCTGTCCCAATTTTGATGTGCACCACTGGTTAAGACAGGAAGGACTGCTGGGAGGCAAACGGTGAGTTTGGTGGCTGCCATCCCGGTGATCGGGAAGGTGATCGACAAGCTTTTTCCTGATGCGAACAAAGCCAGGGAAGCCAGAGCGGAACTGAGCAAGATGCTGCTCAACGGTGAGCTGAATGAGCTGGAGCAAAAGGCTTTTGTCGTTAAAGCGGAGGCGCAGGGTGAAAGCTGGCTACAACGAAACTGGCGACCCATAGTGATGCTGGTCTTTACGGCACTGGTCGTTTGTAGATGGATGGGTTGGTCAGCACCGAATCTAACTGAGGCAGTGGAACTGAAACTGTTCAGCATTATCCAAATGGGTATTGGTGGATACATTGCCAGCCGTGGACTGGAGAAGATGACAAGAACATGGAAAGGCTGAGGCTTAATTTAAGCCGCTCTGAGCGTTTCTTTTTAAATACAGGGAGCGTCTCGGGATCGAAAAGAACGCTTGATAAGCGTCTTCTGACGGCTGTTCCGGGGTCCCTGGGAGGCATCTTCTAGTGCGGGTATGCATCAGCGCGGAATAGCGCCAGCGACAGAGTGAAAATCGGGGTTGACACTCAGGTTGACAGATTGGGCTTCAGCCTAGTAATGGCGGGGCTTTCCGGTGTCAACCAGCCAGGGATTTTGTCAACCAAACTGTCAGCCTTTGCGGGCAAAGTTGTCAACCTGGTTGACAGATCTGAGGTGCCACTAAAACTTGAGTTCAATAGCCAGTAGAATGGAGCCTCTCATAATCGAGGCTCCCATAAGGAAAATGCCAGCAGCCTTGCAATGCTAGCGGGTGCTCATGAAGTCTCACCCTGAAAGAGCGCTTCCAGCCCGGCGGTAATCCGGTAAATGCGATCTTTGCCTTCAGGCTTCTCAGATTCAATGGTCAGCCCCAGTCGTTTTTTCAAGGCTCCTGCCAAGGTGCCGCGAACGGTGTGCTGCTGCCAGCCGGTCTCGCGCATGATTTCGTCGATCTCAGCGCCCTCGGGTCGGCTCAGCAGCTCAATCACCTTATGGAGCTTGGTGCCAGTGCGGATCTTGCCTTTCCGGGCAGGTTGGTCGTCTACCGGGAGGCCGATGGCCGTCTTGCCCTGAGGGCTGATGTCGTAGGTGTCAGCCTTTTTCATGGGGATCAGAAAGCCTTTGCTGGTCAGACTGTCCAGCACTTTCTTCCGGGCACCTCCTTTCAGGGTGAGCTCGGAAGCGTCAAGGGTTCCTGTCTCAGCGGCTTGCTTGAGAACAGTCTCTTGGGTAGCAGTGAGTTTTGTTGTTTTCATGGTGCTTCTCCTTTTGGGGTTATTGTTTTTGGCCTTGTTTCAGGCCCAATTGATAAGCCTGTTCCAAAGCCTTTCTGACTTGCCAGACGGCGACTTCCTCGAAGTCTTCCGAGGTGTTTCGGGTTTTGAGGGTGTC
>NZ_JAHHPS010000653.1:0-2083 GCF_024606275.1 Endozoicomonas sp. SESOKO4
ATACACTATTCTTGAGTCTGCTTCGGTACAGTTATAGGAAGCTAAAGCCAAATTCAGCGGCTACTGAAAGCAGCCTGTTGGTATTTTTGCAGGCTCTGGTCTCGAATAGTTAATATTCCTAACACACTTGTTCCTATTGATAGAACTCTTTGGCAACAGCATAGTCAAATTGATTACCAACAATCCAAACTGTTTCTTTCTTAAGGAGAATAAAATGCAAGGGATAGCTAAAGCAGCTCTATTACAACCAAGTACAAAAGGCGATTCAAACAAAGAAAGCCTATCTATAGATAACTTCGCCAATAAATCTGTAAGCCTTACATCTCTGAGCTTTACTTATTTCCCCAAAAGCCAATCTTTAATTTCTGCTGTAAAATTAACGGAAAGAGAGGCAATTCAACGAGATGTATTAACAATATATTACCCCAGAGGTAGCATTTATTTTGGCTCTGGAGAATGTCAAAATCAATTGGATTATGATATTGAAGATATGATTTTTAATAGTGATCTGGACCATAAAGCAGAGTTACATAAACCAGAGAACCCGACTAGAACAAATAACGAGGCAAAAGGTTGGCACTGCCACATTAAAGTAAATAGAAAAGATCTTCCTGTTTTTTTAGGGCGCGTTTTTATAAGGCATAAAGTAGATACGACTAACGATGCTACTCATAAAAGTCAATTTTTGTACTCGATGTCGGCACTTAGAGAAACACCCAGTCTTGGTGGACTTACTTTTAAAGATGGGAGCATTACACAAAATGCTGAATGTACCGATATGAAAAAAAGTTTACCTTTAAATACAGATAGCTTTAGTTCAGTTGAGTATATTGATTAAAGCTCATAACACCCGCTTCAGCCACGTGCCTGAGGCGCAACGGATGGTGGGACGAAGTCTCAAAACGAAATGGTATCATTTTTTAGCTGTTATGCTTGTTTTTCAAAGATAAGTACAATGAAAAAATATATTTTAATAATCGCAATATGCTGCTCATTAGTAATTCAACATGCAAAGTCAGACACCTCGCTCTTAAAAACAGAGGATGAATTTAACTCTTTGCACACATTAATAAATATGAGCCTCACAGACTCAGGCTCACTGAATATAGAAGATAAAGAATCCAACATAATGATCGTTCTAATAAAAGAGTTAGATTTTAACAATCAACTTTATTATGGATTATTATCAGGTGCAATACATTCTATACAATGTCAAATTTTGGCTATTTTCGTTTTACGCCCTCTGTCATTAATACATGACCCATACAATGGAGAATTAAAATTTAATGAGGCTATTATAGGAGCTGTCATTGAAGAGGTGATATTTAATGGACACTTACTCCGTTTAATCAATTTCTCTATAGAATCTGCAACTAATAGAATCAACAATCATGATGAAAAAATATTTATTTTTAGTAACATCATCAAATCTACATTGTTTGGACTTTTACATCTTACCAACCCTAACCCATTAATGGCACAAGTCGTGATGTCAACGATAAACTCATTCAGTAGAGGACTGCTTTCTAAACATTATGGTTTACTAAGTGCGACAGTATCTCATGTTACTTTCAACTCCATTGGCTGTTTAATCTACCTTTATAAAGGAAACTCTTTTTAGCAGCTAACCGCTATTAGAAGTCAAACGTGCGACGTTAGATATTATACTCCCCAAGTCTTCCTCAGAACCTCCTCAGTTTTTTTATTCTTAGTCAAAGTAATTTTGATAACTTTCAAAATCTGCTTTAGCTTTCAGATATTCTTGGCCTCCCGGAAAGCCTTTGTTTTTGTCGGGAGGTAAAAATAAAAGCTCTGTTAAAACTTCATTGTTTTTTCTTTTCCACTTGACTTCATACCTTGGCAATATAAGTGATAAGAAGTCCCCCGACTCCTTTGTAAATCCAAACCAACGACCTGTATACCAGTACAAATCATCATCCAAAGACACACCTATTGGTCGTTCTGAATATTCATGTTTTATTCGACTAAATATAGGAAACGCACCAAAAAAGCCAGCCAAATAAGAACTTTCAGGCAGACACTGGCACGCCAGAAAATACCCTTCACGGACTTTTTCACTGCT
>NZ_JAHHPS010000654.1:0-2374 GCF_024606275.1 Endozoicomonas sp. SESOKO4
TCTGACAATAGAATGTGCTCTGTCTGTCTTTCTCTCACCCCGCAGACAAATTTTGTTAGCAACTGAAACATAGGAATACCCAGACCCAATGTAGCCGCTAAGGCCTGACTGGTATGCCTTATCCAGGCTTGCCTGATACGCTTTGAAAGATAGAACCAGCTATGAGTAATGACCTGATCCGCAAGCACACCAAGACCCACTCCGACTTTCTCCGAAATGGTTAACCCTGCTGTGTCAGTACTATTCATAACCAGAGCACCTGGATCAGGTATCAGCACGGGTGAAGTGTAGGCTACCTGAGTTGTATAGGGAGAGACTGTGGATGAAACAGTTGCGGCGGATTCAGTGGGTGCAATGGTTTCAGTGGATGCAGTAATCCATTCAGTCGGTGAAATGGATGAAGCAAATGTTGGCATGGTGCAATTACACGCAACATTAATGCCTTTGGTAGACCACACGTACAGTGAAGCAAACCCTAATCGATAACTCTTCTTGGCGCCATGCGAACAGCTATCACTGTCGGCGTAATCAAAGGCTTTCAAACCCCATGCCAGCTCAATGCCTTTTAATCCAAACGCTCCCTGAATCGCATGAAAATCGGAACAATGATTATGGTGCCAGCCACCTATATAGTGATCAGGATCCGATGGCAGAGCGGAGTCAATCGATAGGTCATTGTCATGCTGATCAACGATGCGGTTACAGGTAGAATCGACAAAACGCAGAACGCTTTCTCTCTTCCGCTGAAAACTAAAGGAGAACAACACGCCACTGCTCTCTGCAATTTCCGGAACATCGGCTGTTGGCGCATCGTTGGGTACCTTTATGACGGTTTTAGTGTTTTTCATGGTCAACTGCACTTGTCCTGTTTCCTGGAAACATTCAACATTCAATGCAGCGTTATGACGATATGTTTCTCCCAGGGTGCCTTGCAGGAGGTTAAATTCAGAGCGTATAAATCGATAAATAAAACGCTCATCTCCCCCTCTTGTTTCAGGATCATCGTTACACCCCAGTTTTACCGAATTAATCATCCCGTGATTGTTCGCCGGATCAAGTACCACCTTGACGTTATCTGCAACAAAGATACCCGCCCCCATCAGGTTCAAAATGCCTGCCGGCATATGACTCCGACTGGACGGGGTTGAATGGGGGGATCCTGTGGGAAGTGTCGTTGATATACCGCCAGTATCCAGAGGGTTTCTGGAATCGACTTCGATATTCGCCAGATAATAGACAGAATTATTATGGGGTGCCGACATCACGTAGTGATTCTGCATCCTTCCATCAATCAAAAATTCAGGCCGAACTTCATTTCTTCCGTTCCCCACGAAAGCCGAATTATCCGGCAACTGAAAACTGACGATTGCATCGTGGCCATCAACAGACTCTGCCAATGGCAATTCATAGATAGCTTGCCGCCCCTTTCCAGGCACTTGCTCTGAATCAAAGATAAACAGGGTTGGATCGTCAGTTTTAAAAACCTCAAGATCTGGTCTTGTATTTGTAGCGGGTATTTTTCTTATCTTGACCGTTTCGGATATTAGAGAATGACCTGAGGAAGATGTTGTTGGAGATATCTGATTGTTTTTTTCCCTGATGAGAGCCTTGAATTCCGATATGTGCTGATTGCACACATCCCTATCGATACGGCGAGTTAATTCAGAACAACTTGAAGCCTTTGTATATGTGGAACTGGTCGTTGGCTCAACTGTGGAGAAAGCATAACAAGGGAAGCCATAAATTGCTGACAATAGAGCAACTGCTAACCCGGATCTGAAAACATTCATAACTGCACTCTGTTTAATTTTTAAAAGTTAAAACAGAAGCATCCTTACCGTAATAATCCTTTTTAAGATCATTATTCAGCCTAGACCGGATATGTAATAAATAAAGGCAAAGACTTCTCTGATATAAAATAACAACGACAAACTACAATGGTGACTCATGTTCTGCCAATCGAATGTGTTCTATCTTTCTTCCTCTCAGCCCACTGTCACATTTTGGTATCAACAACTGGACTGCCGGAATTCCCAGACCTATTGCAGCCGCTAACAACTGGCTGGTATGCCTTATCCAGACTTGCCTGATACGGTTTGAAAGACAGAACCAGATATGAGCGATGCCCTGGTCCGCAATAAACAGGGAAATACCTAATCCCGCTTTCTGCCCATCGGTCAGTCCTTTAGTGCCATTACCTTCAATAGCCGGAGCACCTTCACCTGAAATCTTTGCAGGTGAAGTGTAGGCTACCTGAGTTGTATATGGAGAAACTCTGAATGAACCGGATGAAGTCGATAAAATCGATGTTGGCGTAGTGCAATGACAGACAACATCAAAGCCTGAAGCAGACCACTCACTAAGCGAAGCAAAT
>NZ_JAHHPS010000655.1:0-1071 GCF_024606275.1 Endozoicomonas sp. SESOKO4
AAATTCATACATTAACAACACGCTCAAAAATGATGCTTCAATGGCAAAAGCATGGCATCGCCGGTTTGCTTCATCACACCAGGCGCTAATAAAAACAATCGTCACCGCAAAAGATAAAGATAAACTCCAGAAATGGTTGAAGCGTTTCACAAAGGATGAGTCATTAGTCAAGTCAGTCATGGATCGTCATGAGAGTATTTACTTTCCTGCTCTGTTCTTTTTCACTCTCACCAAACTGATGTCTGAATGTAAAACATTTAAATTAGAGACGAAAGCCACCCTCCCTGTTAATAGTCGGAATTACCCCTCTTCCTTGAGCCCCGATGGCCAACATGTGATGCGCGAAATTGACGATAAAACCCTGAAAATCTACGGCCAAAAGGGCGATGGATCATGGAAAGAAGAAGCCACTATCTCCCATGAAGACAGAGTCAACTCAGCCACATTCAGCATCGATAGCCGCTATATAGTGACCACAAGTGGCTATAAAAAAACAGCGAAAATTTATGGCAAGCAGGACGATGGGTCTTGGGCAGAAAAAGCCACCATTTTCTATGACTACTCCATCGTCTCTGTCTCCTTCAGCTCCGATAGCCGCCATTTGGTGACCCACAGTGACGATTACAAGGTGAAAATACACAGCCAGAAGGACGATGGGTCATGGGCAGAAAAAGCCACTATTTCCGATGATGACAATATCCTCTCAACCACCTTGAGTGCCGATGGCCGCTATTTGGTGACCGCCGGTTTAGACGGCAGGGCAAAAATCTATGGCAAGCAGGACGATGGGTCATGGATAGAAAAAGCCATTATTTACCATGATAAACATGTCTACTTAGCCACCTTCAGCGCCGATGACCGCTCTGTGGTGACCATCAGTCGCGATCAGAAGATGAAGATCCACGGCCTGGAGGCCAATGGTTCATGGGAAGAAAAAGCCACCATTTCCCCTATTAAAGACGTCAACTCAGCGACAATCAGCGCCGATAACCGCCATTTGGTGATTTCCGGTAAAGATGCCAGGGCGATAATCTACGGCAAGAAGGACGATGGATCATGGGAAGAAAAAGT
>NZ_JAHHPS010000656.1:0-2644 GCF_024606275.1 Endozoicomonas sp. SESOKO4
GTTTGTTCAGACAGCAACGCCCGCAGCCATCACAAAGAGACTCCCATTCATTACGGGTCATGGCCTCCAGGCTTTTGGTGCGCCAGAAAGGTTCTTGAGCAGGGATGGACATAGGCTGGAAATCGGGTGGTATGAGAGTGTGAAACCTACCGCAAATCTTCAGGTAAAGAAACAGGCGACTTCACACTCTGGTTTATTTACTGAGCCGGAGACAAGAGTCCGGTCCACTGCCACCAGGTCATGGAGAAGAGTACAAAGGTCAGCAGACAGGCCAGAGTCAGCAGCAAGCCGATCCGTGCAAATGTTTTCGCCTGGAAGGTGCCTGTAGAATAGGCCACCATGTTTTGGGGGGAATTCACCGGCAGGATCATACCAAAGCTTACGGCAAAGAGTTGCAGAAGCACCAGCCCCATGGCGTTATGCATCATAGTGTCTGGCAGGGTGTCGGTGAAAGCCAGGAACACTGGCAGTAATGCCACGGTCAGGCTCATTGCCGAAGCAAACCCCAAATGCATGACCACCGTAAACAACGTCATCGCAAACACTAGCAGGGCCAACGTCATGGTGTGGATTTCCATGGATGAGAAACAGCGTTCTGCCAGCCAGGCAGCGGCGCCTGTACTGACCAATTGTTGACCCAGACTAATGCTGACGCCAAACATGACGATGACGCCCCAGGGAATGCGCTTCTCAATATCTTTCCAGCTCTCAAAGACGCCTGTTCCGGGCAACAGCAGACAAACGGACATCAACAACATGGTGGCTGGAACGGTAATGTGGTGAAGCGTACCTTCTGTCACCCACAGGCTGATCAGCAGAACGGTAAACAGAGCCAGTTTCTTCTGTTGGAAAGACCAGGGTTCGGAAGAGGTGTGCAGGCAACGGCTGATGTCATCTTTCAGCGAGTGCCCTTTTACCTCAGCTTTCAAAATGAAATACAGGATGACGGTCATCAGGGCTGACCAGGGGCCGGCATGGATCAGCCATTGAATCCAGGTCATGGTGAAGCCACTGTGTTCATGCATCAACTCAAGGCCTGCCACATTGTGGCCGGTCGCCGTCATGACACCGACATTCCATATGGTACTGACCTGGGCGGCCCCCATGATCAGTACCGCCGCCAGACGGCTTTTAGGGTCCAGACCCAGTGTGGCGATCACTCCTGCCAGAATGGGAACCTGAACAGCAGTACGCCCCGTGGGTGAAGGTATCATAAAGGAGAATACCACGCCGACCAGGAGGCAGCCGGCAATGATGGCGCCGTGACTGGGGCGAATGCGCGACAGAATTGCCAGAGCTATACGTTTATCCAGCTCAGTGGACTGCATAGCGGCGGCCATGATCAGGGCACCGGCTATAACAATGATGCTGGGCGATGAAAAGCCTTTCATGGCCAGCCCCAGTGCTTTACTGGTACCCAGAATGGTACCGGTTTCACTGCTGGGGACAACACCTGTCAATAGAGTAACCAGTGCCGCAATGAGCAGGGCACTGATGGGGTAAGCCAGGGCTTCAGTTACCCAGAGGATGACCGCCATGACCAGAATGCCCAGCATGATCTGGCCATAAGCGGTCAGGCCCTCCAGAGGCAGAGAGATCACCAGCAGGAGTGCGCAGAACGACAGGGGAACAGCCAGTCTTGCGGTCCATTGCCTGAGTGCAGTCGGGTTTTCCAGATGACTGGACATAATTAATACAACCTCATTCAATTATTAGTGTTCGAAGGAGAGGAACCCTAAAGTCTAATAAAGGATGAGGTTCTTGCAGGATTAATCGTCTTTCAGGACAAAATTTTGCAGAAAACCGTACTCTTGTTCCATATCTTCTGTGTCTTCCAGCAGGTTTTCAGGGTCCTTCAGATGACCCTCAGGGGTGTGGTGCTCCGAGAGTTTTTCAGTGAGCGCCTGACAGTGGAAGACATGTTCTCTGGCCGAGGTCTGGCCAGCTTCGGGATATAATGGCTTTTTGATGGCTGCGGCGCCAATAGCCGTGAGAGTGAGAATGCTGTTATCAGACTCAAGGGTTTCAACGGCGGGAGATAGAACCGTCTTTACCGGTGAAAAAGTAGACAGGGACTCTTGTCTCAAGTGCTCCGGCCGGATGCCCCGTTTGGGCAGTTCCATCCGCTCCGCTACCGTTTCAAACCAGGCCGCCAGAATCTCCCGACGTATTGCTCCTGACTCTTCAGGAGTGGCCAGATATTGAAGGGAAGCCTCTGCCGCCTGAAGAAATTGGCACAGTGGTCGGGGGAGCTCCATATCAATCTGGATGGATTGTCGGCTTTCGGTGTGAACCGTTTTCAACGGCAACGGTTTATTTTTTATTGCGAGGTGGAGCTTTTCCAATTCCTCTGAAAGTAAGTACTGACGGTTGTTCTCAAAACCTTCCTTCCCCTTCCTTTCGATCAGATTGAGCCGGATACCGGCCAGAACGTTCTTTCTCACTCCGGGCAGTGCGGGCGCCTCATGACCCAGTCTCGCCCGCAAATGTTTGACCAGAGCGTCGCTGAATGACGGGTCGATCACCGTAACATTGAAAGGACTCTTTGCCGGAGGTTCGATCAGAGTTGGCGACTGGGGTAATGAAAATTCACATCGACACGCTATGCGCTTTGGTGGCTTGAAGGGCTCCCCTTTGACAGCCT
>NZ_JAHHPS010000657.1:0-3953 GCF_024606275.1 Endozoicomonas sp. SESOKO4
ATGATACGGTTGGGACTATAGTCGCCGTTGCGCATGTAATCAGAGGAGTCAATGCAGAGGAAAGTTGTTAATGCCAATACAGGCCTGGTAATAAACCAGCATACAATAATAAATAATGATTTTTTCATAGCTTACTCCGGAAGGAAGTCTTGTTTTCTGAGCCTCTCCCTCACTTATTTTTGAATTTCTCACCGTTCCAGCAGGTTTTATCAATGGTTACATTGTCTGTGGAGGGGCGCTGTCATCACGTACTTTCATCACTTGCATGAGCTTGTTTTTAGCCATGAAACACCTCTTACAGGCTGAAAGTCGCCGTGGCTAGTTTAGACAAAAAACGGCTGATCCATTCATTAATATGCATGAATCACTCAGTGTTAAACGATTGTTTCTTTATGCTGTTTGAATGGCTATGATGCTGGGCATTATTACTAGAAGATTTGAGCATGTATCCATTCATTCGACTCCTGACCACTCTCCGCAGGGCCAACAAAGCCCCCAAAATTTCTGTTGACGCCATCAGTGAGAATCGCTTTCGCTGTATGCCATGGGATTTAGATCTGTTCATGGAAATGAATAATGGTCGGGTTTTGACGCTGTTCGATCTGGGCCGGTTTACTCTTTCTATTCAGAGCGGGCTGTCTGCTGTCCTTAAAAGGGAGAAATGGGGATTGGTGGTGGCAGGCAGTACCACTCGTTATCGAAAGCGGGTCCGAATGTTCGACAAAGTGACTACGTACACCCAGGTGACCGCGATGGATGAGCGATGGGTTTATATCATCCAGTCCATGTGGGTGAAAGGTGAACCGGCTTCTTCAGTCCTGTTAAGAACGGCTGTTACCGAGAAGGGCCGGATAGTCGCTACTGAACGCGTCAGAAAAGCCATGGATATGGAAGACTGGTCTCCAGAGCCGGAAGGTTGGGTAAAAGCCTGGATCGAAAGTGAAGATTCGCGTCCCTGGCCTCCTTTGTCAGCCCGCTCTGATAAGGGCTTTTAACTGGAAATATCCCGCTAAAAGCCCCGATGGCTTACTTCAGCAGGAATTTTTCCGGATGCGGCCAGATCTCACTCTCTGGCCGATCAAACTGAATCAACTCAATGAGCGTTCTTCCATCTTTGATGAAAGCTACAGTGACATGTTCTGCCGGAGAGGTGGGCTCAAGAACGACTTCTTTTCCTTTTATGGCTTCCTGAATATCGTCCACCTCAAAGGCAATATGGGGCGTGGTTTTTATAATCTCCGGTAATGTATTGTCTTCATCAAAATTCATCCACTCAACACCATAAGGGGTTTCGAAATACCCGGTGGCATGATGTTTCAGTTTCTCGTTATAGCAATCGTCTGATAGCTTTTCCCGGGTAGGTATCCCGACATGGTGAAAACGAAGTTGCTGCACTTGCTTGCTCTCAACTCTTCTCATTTGTAGTTGCTTGATTCTACTAGGGTATCGAGTGTGATGAACAGTGCGAATGCTTACGATTGATGTGCTCGGGCTATTCCGTCAGTGAGTGATGCTGGCCGCAAAATCATATAAACTGCCCCCATTTCTGACTTAGCCCGGAGAGCCTCCTATGGCGTCTGCCATTGATCATGAAATGATGTCCCGAGCCCTGCAACTGGCACGGAAAGGGTTGTACACCACAATGCCCAATCCCAGGGTTGGTTGTGTGATCGTGAAGGATGGCGTCATTGTTGGTGAAGGCTTTCATGAGCGTTCGGGCGAGCCCCATGCTGAAGTGCATGCTCTGGAAATGGCGGGTGACCGGGCTGAGGGAGCAACAGCCTATGTCACCCTTGAGCCCTGTAGTCATTTTGGAAAAACACCGCCCTGTGCGCAAGCACTGATCAGAGCTCGAGTGGGCAGAGTGGTTGCTGCTATGGAGGACCCTAACCCACTGGTGTCCGGTCGTGGTATGAGCCTGCTAAGTGACGCTGGCATTGAGGTTGAATCGGGTGTTCTTGAGCTTGAAGCGAAAACACTGAACCCAGGCTTTATCAAAAAGATGGTGACTGGACAACCTTATGTCCGGCTGAAGCTGGCCATGAGTCTGGACGGCAGAACGGCCATGGCAAGTGGTGAATCCCAATGGATTACCGGACCCGATGCCCGCAGTGAAGTTCAAAAGCTCCGGGCGCAAAGTTGTGCTGTTATTACGGGTGTTGGCTCTATTCTTCACGATAATTCTTCTTTGACCGTCAGAGCGCAAGAGTTGGGGCTCCCAGATGCTGAAAAACTCGCTCGAAGACAACCACTAAGGGTCGTTCTGGATTCATCTCTGCAAACCCCTGTAGACGCGAAAGTAGTCACCGGGCCCGGAAAGGTTCTGGTTGTCTGCACGGATCAGGCAGAACAGAACCGGCTGGCGCAGCTGGAGGCTGCCGGTGCCGAAGTGATTAGATTGAACCCCGGCAGACAGGTTGATCTGAACGCATTAATGAGCGAACTGGCTCAGAGAGATTGTCAGGAGGTCTTGCTCGAAACAGGGGCGACCCTTGCCGGAGCGGCTGTCAGTGAAGGACTGGTGGATGAGCTGAATATCTTCATGGCCCCAACCTTGATGGGGTCAGCGGCCCGGCCATTGCTGAACCTTCCCTTTCAGTCGATGTCAGAAAAGCTGGCACTGAATATCTCTGATATTCGCGCTATTGGTACTGACTGGCTCCTTAAGGCCACTTTCAAACAGAACACTGACGACTGAGATTCGCTATTCATGTTTACAGGTATTATCGAGGCTGTTGGTAGCCTGCAAAAAGTAGAACCCCGCTCTGGTGATCTGAGGCTAACGGTTAACTCAGGTTGTTTGGATCTTTCAGACGTAAAACTCGGTGACAGCATTGCCACCAATGGTGTCTGCCTGACCGTAGTTGAATTGACCGGGCAGGGATATGTGGCTGATGTTTCCCTGGAAACGCTCGAATATTCAACGCTTTCGGGCCTGGCCGTCGGTTCTGCTCTGAATCTGGAAAAAGCTCTGACACCTTCAACCCGGCTGGGTGGTCACCTGGTCAGTGGTCATGTTGATGGTGTTGGTAAAATAGTCTCCATTGAACCTTCGGGGCGTTCAACGGTCTACTGGGTGGAGGCGCCCTCCAATCTGGCCCGGTATATTGCCCACAAGGGATCGATCACGGTAGATGGTGTCAGCCTGACGGTCAACAAGGTGGACGGCTGTCGCTTTGCCCTGAACATCGTGCCTCATACTCAGCAGGAAACCATTATTACCGGCTATCGGGCAGGAACAGAAATCAATCTGGAAGTGGATGTGCTGGCCCGGTATCTGGAAAGGCTGATGGACCCCAGCCTCAGGGAAGAGAGCCCATCGGCTCCTGTCAGTCTGACCGCCGGTTTTCTTGCCGAACATGGCTTTATGAAGTGATCGCTTCCAGCTTGGGTATGAAACCGTTAGAATACGCCGGTTTCGCATACCGGATGTATAGAAAACACACACGGGGGTGTTATGCAGCTTAACTCCATCGAAGAGATTATTGAGGATATCCGCCTCGGAAGACCTGTCATCCTGATGGATGATGAAGATCGTGAAAACGAAGGTGACCTGATAATCGCTGCTGAGAAGATCACTCCTGAGATCGTGAATTTCATGGCCCGTGAAGCCAGAGGTTTGCTATGCCTGACTCTGACCGGAGAACGCTGCGATTTTCTGGGACTGCCACCGATGGTGACTTCGGAAGACAATTCATCGGGCTTTGGTACACCCTTTACCGTTTCCATAGAAGCGGCAGAAGGGGTAACAACAGGTATTTCGGCCCATGACCGGGCAAGAACGATTCGGGTAGCCGCGGATCCTCCGACTCGCCCCGGCGATATTGTTCAGCCAGGTCACGTGTTCCCATTGAGAGCCCAGCCTGGCGGTGTACTCAGCCGTGCGGGTCATACTGAAGCCGGTTGTGATCTGGCCCGTCTGGCCGGACTGACGCCGGCAGCCGCTATTATTG
>NZ_JAHHPS010000658.1:0-1837 GCF_024606275.1 Endozoicomonas sp. SESOKO4
GTCATAGAGGGTGTCGCCATAGGTGATCAGAAAGATATCCTGTTCTGACCAGCCTGAGACTGTTTGGGGAGGATTTTCATGGAGATGATGCTGAACCCGACGGACAATTCTGGCGGCTATCTCGCCCGCTTCCTGTCCGTAAGGGAGAATCAAAAGCTGAGTCATGGCCTGATGAAAAGCATCGAAGGCTTTAGGATAACTTTGCACGATACATCTTCCCCTTTGGCAATGTTTTTTAGTGCTATGCCTTCTTTGCAGCAGGAGTCATGCCACTATGGGAGGTCGGCGGGTGGTTTTCTGAGTTGGCACGACTTCTGCTTCAAGTCTGACGAGATGGAAAACTTCTCAACAAGACGAGCAATAATATGATTAAAAAGTGTCTGTTTCCTGTAGCAGGGTATGGAACCCGCTTTCTACCTGCCACCAAGTCTATGCCCAAAGAGATGCTGCCTATTGTTGATAAACCCCTGATTCAATATGGCGTGGAAGAAGCCATGCTGGCAGGTCTGACTGACCTGGGGTTTGTGAATGGCAGAAACAAGCGAGCGATTCCTGATCATTTTGATATCAACTATGAGCTGGAAGCCGAAATAGCCGGCAGCGGCAAAGAAGAAAAACTTTCGACGATTCGCGAAGTGATGGCGGCCTGTACTTTTTCCTATACTCGTCAGAATCAGATGCAGGGTCTTGGACATGCCATTCTCTGCGGAAGAACCCTGATGGGTGACCAGCCTTTTGGTGTAGTGCTGGCCGACGACCTTTGTGTTAACGACGGTGGTCCATTAGTGATGTCGCAGCTGGTCAATCTCTACAAACAATTTCGTTGCACCATTGTGGCTGTTCAGGAAGTGCCCGAATCCGAAGTCGATAAGTATGGAGTGATTGCCGGTGAAGCCCTGAGTGATAACCTGATCCGTGTAACCGATATGGTGGAAAAACCAGACCCTTCAGAAGCACCCAGTAATCTGGCAGTGATTGGACGATATGTCCTGACGCCGGATATTTTCGACATCATTGAGCATACTGAACCCGGAATAAACGGTGAAGTGCAGTTGACTGACGCCATTCTGACTCAGGCCAGACAAGGCTGTGTCATCGCCTGTAAGTTTGAGGGTGAACGCTTTGATTGTGGCAGCGTCAGTGGTTTTGTCGAGGCCACCAATGCCATCTACCAAAAACGCCTGGACAGAGTTTAAGCCGATGTTCAACAGCAAAAAGGCGATGAAGAAGCTGGTGATATTTTCCGATCTGGATGGCACTCTGCTCGATCATGACAGCTACAGCTGGGCAGCGGCCAAACCTGCCCTGGATCGTTTGAAAGAGCAAAATATTCCGGTTGTTTTCAATACCAGCAAAACCCTCAGTGAGGTGTTGCCTCTGCAATTGGAAATGGCTCTGGATCATCCATTTATTACCGAAAATGGAATGATTACCACCATCCCGGCTAACTACTTTCAGTCGTCTGATACTGACAAGAATACCCATTACTTCCATGGACAGCCCTATAGGGCGATCCGCAGGGTGTTGAAACAGTTTCGCGAACACTATGGCTTTCGGTTCAGGGGCTTTGGTGACTGCAGTCATAGTGAAATTGCCGATCTCTCCGGGCTCAGTCTGGAGGAGGCTAAACTGGCTGCAGACCGAAAAGCCAGTGAACCTCTGATCTGGGAAGACAGTGCTCAGGCATTAGAGCTGTTTGAAAAGCAGCTTACCAAAGAGGGTCTGCACCTGACCCGGGGAGGGCGCTTCTATCATGTATCCGGCAAGGGAGATAAAGGTTCAGCGGCGAAGAAGCTTTTCAAACATTACCTGAAGAGTTTCCCTGACTGGCAGTGGT
>NZ_JAHHPS010000659.1:0-1120 GCF_024606275.1 Endozoicomonas sp. SESOKO4
GTGCGATGGCATCCAGCTGAAGCCACCTTTGGCAATAGTGGTCAAGGCTTTCGCTGTTGAGAACCCAGATGGGATCAGAATGTTCAATAGGCATATAAGCAGCTGGATTAGAAATAAAAGCTTATTATAAAGAGCTTGTCTCTGAAGCCAAAGTAATATTCTCCGGTCTCTGGTTTAGAAAAGAGGTTGTTGCCGATGGCAACCAAGCGTCTTAAAACAGATCCTCTGCATGGGAGAGCTGGAAAGGTTCCCGGAACCCGAGGGCTGATCCCGCCTTTGCTCTCTGCGTTAATGGCTGACAAGCGCAGTGCAGCAGTGCTTTCATAGTAAAATCCTGTTCTTGTCTGGAGCTGTTGCGGTTTTGTTTTTCAGAAAAAAAGGCCCGCGTCAGCGAGCCTTTTAAAGCAAGAAATCTCATCAGCGATGGGATTGCAGAGACTGAATTCGATCTTCAAGCGGAGGGTGGCTTGAGAACAGGGCGGCTAATCCACCCTGGCCATTCTTGCGAATACCGAAGGCCGTCATGGTGGCAGGCATTGCACTAGGGGCGTCGTATTCAGCTCTCAGTCTCTCCAGGGCGGCAATCATATCGCCACGACCTGCCAGCTCGGCACCTGCTTCATCGGCACGAAATTCACGTTTACGAGAGAACCACATCACAATAGCGCTGGCGGCAATACCCAGCACGATCTCGGCAATAAAACTTACGACGTAGAAGCCGATACCCGGGCCACTGCTTTCTTCGTCACGACGGAGGAAGCTGTCCACGGCGTAGCCGATGATGCGGGCGAAGAACATCACAAAGGTGTTCACAACTCCCTGAATCAGTGCCAGCGTCACCATGTCACCGTTGGCAACGTGACCGATTTCGTGACCGATTACGGCTCTTGCTTCTCTTGGGCTGAAGCGATCGAGCAGGCCCTGGCTCACGGCAACCAGTGAGGCGTTTTTGTTCCAGCCGGTGGCAAAAGCATTGGCTTCCGGAGAGGGGAAAATCCCCACGTCCGGCATGCCAATGCCGGCTTTTTCAGAGAGTTCCTTAACCGTATCCAGTAACCAGCGCTCTTGGGCCGTACGGGGTTGATCGATAATCTGGGTGCCTGTGCCCATCTTGGCCATG
>NZ_JAHHPS010000660.1:0-7997 GCF_024606275.1 Endozoicomonas sp. SESOKO4
TCATTTTCCCGGCAAGCTGGAAAAAGGTGAAATGTCACACGTTTTGCTTGAATATCCAAAGCTTGAGAGCCTGCCAGAAAATCTAATCAGAATATTTGCCAAATATGCACTTCCGGAGCTTGGATTACCTGAAGGGTTGCCCAAACAGTTGTTATTAGACAACATTGTGAATGCTGTCAGCCCTTCAAAGTTAAAGTATATGCAAACTCATCTGGGCCACCCTCAGTGTCTTCAGCAGCTGATTGGGTTATTCATAACCCATCTGCCGTTAATGGCAACAGATGAATCTAAAAATTTTATTTTTCAGGATCAAACCGGTCATTTTAGCGTCTTTTCTATCCGAAAAAATGATAATGGGCGTTATCGTATTTTTGTCGTTGATAGTTTAAGTGTTTTTAAGCGTCACTATGATGGTCGGGTTTATTCGTATTTGGCACATTTTGTCAGTTTGGCTTTAACACTGGCGTTAAAATATCATGGCTTTACTGATTCCCGGTTTTACTTCCTGTCTGAACGTCAAGGTAGCGGCTTAGGCAGTGAGTCATTCATGTTACACGACCTGAAAACATTGTTGGAATTCCCCATGTTGGCGGGTAACGGTTATTATGCGGACAAAGAACCTCTTACTAATGGCAATATGTTCAAGTTTTTTTTGAACATAACGTATGACTTGGACGCTGAGCAACTCGGTCGATTGCGAGTCAATGGGGAGATTAAGTATTTTACGGACACAGTAGATAAACCTGCACTTGATGCACGTGACGTGAACACCCTTATCTCTGTGTCGCTCGATACCTGGAGTGTATTGGGGCTGGAACCAGATTTGTTTAAATTTTATCAATTACGTCAGTTTCCTCAGAGGTTTGCACATCTGACCCAAGGGCAGCTGCGTCTGAAGCAATTGCTTGAGACATTCCCTGAAGAACAACAACAAGAGGTGGACAAGGTAGTTGATGACACTCGGGGCTTGTTGTCTGGTAATGATGGAATCTGCAATAACAACACTAATCTGGCTGCTACTCTGCTGTGGATGAAAATGAATATTGAGTTACTGGGTATGAAGCGCTCCGGGCAGGAAGAATAAAAGAGATATCCGGAATTTCGCCACCAATGGTTGTGATCAATTTCAAACCATGAAATTTACTCAGCCTTGGTGATTTGTTCGAGTGGTTGCCACAAGCAACTCTCTCAAAAATTCCGGAACCCATTTATCTTCACACCCACCCACCAATCACAGTGCTCTGGTAATACCCGGCCCAGTCACAAAAAAAGTGCCCAGTTGCCAGGAGGCATCAGGGCCATCAAACCAGGCAAAGACAACAATGGTACTACAAGCCTCTTTACAACCAGCCGCCCAGATCCTTCCAGCGATTGACGATAGAGCAGAACAGCTCGGCGGTTTTCTCTGTATCATAACGAGCGGAGTGGGCTTCGCCCTTATCGAAATGAATCTCTGCGGCTTCGCAGGCTCTGGCCAGCACTGTTTGCCCATAAGCCAATCCTGACAGGGTAGCGGTATCAAAGCAGGAGAAGGGATGAAAAGGATTACGTTTGATATCACACCGCTCTGCTGCGGCCATCAGAAAACCAAGGTCAAATGACGCATTGTGACCCACCAGTACTGCCCGGTTGCAACCCTGCTTCTTAACTTCCTTGCGTACTGTTTTGAAGATACTGTTCAGTGCTTGTTCTTCTTCAGTGGCAATACGAAGCGGGTGGAAGGGATCAATACCGATAAACTCTATCGCCGACTGTTCAATATTGGCACCTTCAAAGGGTTTAATATGGAAAGACTGAGGCTTACCGGGGTGCACATAGCCGCTTTCGTCCATTTCAATGACTACTGCCGCAATTTCCAGCAGGGCATCGGTGACGGAATTGAAACCTCCGGTTTCCACATCCACCACAACGGGTAAAAAACCACGAAAGCGGTTGGCCATCAGATGGCTGTCATCGACCACGGAATCTCCTTAATTCTTTCAGAGTCAATGGAAAGTCAGCCATCTGAAGGCAGACTTTCCGGTCTTCAGTGTCAGTTCAGGTCTTGCAAGCGCCAGCTCAGGGTTTCGCCTGCACGCAGAGGAATCACCTGATTGTCTCCCAGAGGGATGGACTCTGGCAATTGCCATTCTTCCTTAATCAGGCTTACTGAAGTCTGGTTTCTGGGCAGAGCGTAAAAATCCGGACCAAAGTGGCTGGCAAATCCTTCCAGTTTATCCAGTGCATTCATGCTCTCAAAGGCTTCAGCATACAATTCCAGGGCTGCCGGTGCGGTATAGCAACCTGCACAGCCACAGGCGGTCTCTTTGGCATCTACGGTATGAGGTGCAGAGTCGGTGCCGAGGAAAAATTTCGGGTTGCCACTGGTTGCGGCTTCGAGCAGAGCCTGCTGGTGGATATTACGCTTCAGGATCGGCAGGCAGTAGTAATGAGGGCGAATCCCTCCTGCCAGCATATCGTTGCGATTGTACAGCAGGTGGTGTGCAGTAATTGTTGCGGCTACATTGCTGTGGCTGCTTTTGACAAATTCGACAGCATCAGCGGTGGTAATGTGTTCCATAACCACTTTCAGGTCAGGGTGCCGAAGAGTAATGTCTCGCAGGTAGCGATCAATGAAAACTTTTTCACGATCGAAGATATCAATATCTTTGTCAGTAACTTCAGCGTGTACCAGCAGTGGCAGGCCCACCTCCGTCATAGCGATCAGACTTTCTTCAATGTTGCTGATGTCGGTGACACCGGAGTCAGAGTTGGTGGTTGCCCCGGCTGGATAGAGTTTCAGAGCTTTGACATCGCCTCTGGCCTTGGCTTCGCGAACTATTTCGGGTGTGGTGTTATCTGTCAGGTACAGCGTCATCAGTGGTTCAAAATGAACGCCCGCAGGTACATGCTCAAGGATTCGGGCCTTGTAAGCGGCAGCGTCATCGGCATTCAGCACCGGTGGACGCAGGTTGGGCATAATAATAGCGCGGGTAAAATTCCTGGCTGCAGAACGCACCGTTTCGGCCAGGGCTGCGTTGTCTCTCAGGTGGATATGCCAGTCATCAGGGCGTGTCAGGGAGATCTTTTCTTTCGCTATGGGCATTTGCGTCATCTTCTGAAGAGTACCTGTTCCAGAGAAGGAAAGAGTGACTGCTGAATAGCAACAGTGTAAACGTGTTTTTCTCACGAGTCCGCTAAATACAGCAAAGGATGATCAAAAAACACGTTAATAATGTGTTGTAGATTGGAGAGTCAGGAAGACTCTCTTCACTGAGGTGGCATCGTATCTAAAATTATGCTGGCTTGGTAGTGATATTTACCCATCGCATAGTGCCTTTCAACCGGTTTTCAGGACTTCAAGAGTAGTGCTTTTCCAATTGTTTGCACATTATTTGGTCTCTATCTGATCAGGTAGACTGCCTGTGAGATTTCTGGTCTGGAAAATAAGGGAGTATTCGAGAATAATGGTGTCCGCTTTGTCGCTATCCGAAGTCGGTTGGGTGGTTTCCACATCGGGCTTGTGGAGCTGTGAGGTAGCCATCAAACAATGAAGTGATGAATTTATATTCTGGTTTAATGAATAAATATTGATTTTCAATGCTGGATCATCAATACTCTCTCACAAATCAGGTTTTACCGTATCGGGAATTGGGAGTGCTCGGTGAAAGAGATCAAAAAAGTAGTACTGGCCTATTCGGGTGGGCTGGATACCTCAGTCATTGCTAAATGGCTGGAAGATACTTATCAGTGCGATGTTGTAACATTTACTGCCGATCTGGGTCAGGGCGAAGAAGTTGAGCCTGCCAGAGCCAAGGCAGAAGCTTTGGGCATCAAAGAGATCTATATCGAAGATCTGCGTGAAGAGTTTGTACGGGATTTTGTGTTTCCGATGTTCCGGGCCAATACCCTCTACGAAGGAGAATACCTGCTGGGCACTTCTATTGCCCGCCCTCTGATTTCCAAGCGACTGATAGAAATTGCCAATGAGACGGGGGCCGATGCCATCTCCCACGGAGCTACCGGCAAGGGCAATGACCAGGTGCGTTTTGAACTGGGTGCCTATGCCCTCAAGCCCGGTGTGCAGGTTATTGCTCCCTGGCGTGAGTGGGATCTGAATTCCCGTGAAAAACTGCTGGCCTATTGTGAAGAGCACGGTATCCAGGTTGAGAAGAAGAAAGGTAAGTCTCCTTATTCTATGGATGCCAACTTGCTGCACATCTCCTACGAAGGTGGCATTCTGGAAAATCCCTGGGCTGAAGCCGAAGAAGATATGTGGCGTTGGAGCGTATCTCCGGAAAAGGCCCCGGACCAGCCACTGTATCTGGAACTGACCTATAAGAAAGGCGACATCATTGCCATTGATGGACAGGAAATGACACCTGCAACTGTGTTGACTTACCTCAACAAAGTCGGTGGAGAAAATGGCGTGGGACGTCTGGACATTGTCGAGAATCGTTATGTCGGTATGAAGTCTCGTGGTTGCTATGAGACTCCCGGTGGTACCATCATGCTGAAGGCACACAGAGCGATCGAATCTATCACGCTTGATCGTGAAGTGGCGCATCTTAAAGACGAGCTTATGCCTAAGTATGCGAAACTGATTTACAACGGTTACTGGTGGTCTCCCGAGCGTGAGATGCTTCAGAAGATGATTGATGAAAGTCAGGAGTGCGTGAATGGTGTCGTACGACTGAAGCTCTATAAGGGTAATGTAGTGGTTGTTGGTCGTCAGTCTGATGACTCCCTGTTTGATGAGAATATTGCCACGTTTGAAGATGATGCCGGTGCTTATGATCAGGCAGATGCTGAAGGCTTTATTAAGCTGAATGCATTGAGGCTGAGAATTGCTGCCAACAAAGGGCGTAATCTTAATTAAGTGAGCGAGATATTGCTCGCGGAAATTACTTCATAATCTGCCTCCTGCTTCGGCGGTTGTATAGCCCTGGTTCCCACCCTCTCCAGTGTGGGAACCCGTGCCTTGTTTCAAATTTTAGAGCCCGTTTTTCGGAGTAAACAGATGTCTGCACAAAGAGGCTGTCTCGAAACCCTCAAACAAGTGCAATTTTAGTTTAGGTAAACAGTCTCTTTTCCAGCCCCGGGACTGCTCCTGAAAAGCCACTGAGTCCGGGGAAAGGGCAGTGTCAGATCAAGTCTTACTTATGAACTTTACCTGCTGGATTACTGCATTCATCACCTGGAGTTACACCAATCTGCTTACGTTTTCGATGTCTTCTTTTGTGCTGAGACAGGGCTTGAGCATTTTTACTGACCCTTCCGCATGGCTGCATTTGGCCGTCCTTCCCAACCACACGTATGTAGCAGATTTGTTGCCCGGTGTGCTCTTTTCTTTTGTGATACGACAGGTATTTAGCATTCTTACAGATCTCTCCGCATGGCCGCAATAGGCCGTCATCCCCAATCACGCTAACCTTACAGCTTTGTTGCCCGGTGTGGTGTATTCTTTTGTGATCCAACAGGGCGCGAGCATTCTTGCAGACCTTCCCACATGCCCGCAACTGACCATCCTCTCCAACCATTGCTAATTCACAGGATTTTTGCCCGCTGTGATATCCGATTTTGTGATCAGACAGGACTTTAGAATTCTTGCAGATTTTACCGCATGGCCGCAGCTGACCATCCTCTCCGACCACTGCTACTTCACAGGACTTTTGCCCGCTGTGTTCTCCGATTTTGTGATTTGACAAGACTCTGAAACTCTTGCAGATTTTTCCACATGGCCGCAGCAGCCCGTCCACCCCGACAACAATTGCATCACAGGTTTGTTGCCCGGAGTGATTTCTTTTTTTGTGTTCCGACAGGGCTAGAGCACTTTTACAGACTGTTCCGCATGGCTGCGGCTGGCCATCCTCCCCGACTATGGTTTCGTCACAGGTTTTTTGCCTGTTGTGGTTTCTTCTTATGTGAGCCAACAGGGAGCGAGAATGCTTGCAGACCTTACCGCATGGCTGAAGCTGACCATCCTTCCCGGTCACGATCGCGTCACAGGTTTGTTGTTGCCCGGAGTGGTATCTATTTTTGTGATTCGAGAGGTCTTGAGCATGCTTGCAGACCGTCTTGCAGGGCCTTAGCTGGCCATCTTTCCCAACCACAGTTACATCACAGATTTTTTGCCCGGTGTGAACTTTGCTTTTGTGAACCGACAGAGAAGCAGCATTCTTGCAAACCACCCCGCAAGGCTGCGGCTGACCATCCTCCCTGATGACAGTCAGGTTACAGGTTTGTTGCCCGGTGTGGGCTCTGCTTTTGTGAGCCGACAGAGAGGTTGCATTCTTGCAGATTATCCCGCATGGTCGCGGTTGACCATCCCGGGTCACGATCACGTCACAGATTAATTGTCTGCTGTAGTGCTTATTATTAGGTTCCGATAGAGCCTGTTGCCAATATTTAGCTCCTTCGGGAGCAAGGTAGCCAGTCTCTGGTATCGCCAGATGATCATTGACTGGTTCTTTAGTGGCATTTGTATAGGCGGCTCCGGTGCTCAGTGAGTCTATGCTGGCCCAGTCAAAGTCGATCCCATCCAATTCGATCCCATCCAAGTCGATCCCATCAAAGCCAGTCCCATCAAAGCCGACCCTGTTTATGGGGTTAAAGCTATTAGCTGGGTTGACGTCAATACCACGCATCTGTGGCTCAAACAGTTGATAAGAATCAAATGAGATCTGAGTGTCAGGGTGATTATTCAATACTTTGAAACTTGATTTGTTTTGGGAAGGTGTCATGTTTAGAAGATCAAAATGATCCGTGTTACTAAGGTGGTATCCATCCGCCAAATCAGAGGATGAGCCATTTCCGGCAGTCGACATGTTTTCTGAATTCAGCGTCGATTCAGCGAGCTCTTTGCAACCGGATAATAGTCGGAATTGACAAACGCCACGACAGGGATGGAAGAAACAATTAAAACCCAAAGTATGTGAGTGTTGATGAGGGTCCGGGTTACCACCCCCATAGTCAGTATTTTGGGGTGCAGTAAACGAGGCCTGTGGGCGGCTTGTAGCTGCCGGGGCTTGCTGGTCCGGTGATTCTGATGGCTGGTATTGATGTTGATCATGTCCGGAGCCAAACATTATGGTAATGGCCGCAAGCGGGTGATCATGACTGGACTCTTGCTGTTCAATCGGGTTTAACAGAGGTGGACCTGGGTTCCAATAGCTTTTTAAAAACCAACCGACCGATATAACCACATCCAGAGGTGGCCATGAATAAGGAAGGCTTCGAGGAGTCTCTTTGGTGATTGGGATCAGTTCGTAGACAACCAGCCTATGAGTAGCGTAAAGCAATTGCCACGAAATCGATTCAACAAGGGGCGTTTTTCCCCCGGAACCCTCGGGTTTTTGTGCTTTGTCATCAGATGGCGAATCTGTTTCTGCATAGCTGTTTGAGTCGACAGTATCTGATGACGGGGTGCCCGGCCATGTGTGTCGATCACGCTTTGTAGAAAAGTTCTGGTTTGTAAAACCTGCATGCTGTTCAAGTTCGACAACAAAACGTCTCGTCAACGACTTGGCCTGGCAGATGATTGACAATGACAAGAGCAGTAACAGCGGTGCTACAAACAGTGGGCGTTTAATAATTCTATCCTTGCTATCTGGTGTACAGAGAGAAAGGATAGATCACCTCATGAAATAGGGGGGGCGTAAAAATATTGGTACACATGTTCCAGTTTTGGAACCCTGGCCATCTCTCAAGTTGCAGAGATCGTTTTTTCAGGTGTATCTATTCTCAGGCAGAATGGCTGTTGCAAAAGTAGCGAGCCAAGCTAAGGCACTTATTAACACCGTGTCGGCGAAGTACTGTACTTTTGTCATAGCCTCTGGGGCGTGGAAACGACTTGAACCGTCTTTTATCATTCATCAAATTAATGTTTTTGACTGAATAGAATCAATGCAAAATATTTAGCTTCTTATTTATTTAGATTGTTTTGTTAATAAGCTGAAATATTGAGTAACAAAAGAAAACCCAGGCTCTTTAATAAGATGACTTGAATCAATGAATTG
>NZ_JAHHPS010000060.1:0-1033 GCF_024606275.1 Endozoicomonas sp. SESOKO4
TTATTCACACAGAGCGTGATGACCTTAACCAGTACAAGGCCTTGTTTGCGGTTGAGACAGATTGCCGTAACCTGGACGACGCTATTAATGGGGCTGATGCTTTCCTGGGGTTGTCTGGCCCTGACCTGCTGTCTTCGGATCAGCTGGCAAGGATGGCTGAGAATCCTATTGTATTTGCCTGTGCCAACCCTGATCCTGAAATTCGTCCGGAGCTGGCCAAAAAAGTACGCTCTGATGTCATCATGGCAACAGGTCGGTCTGACTATCCAAATCAGGTGAATAACGTACTTGGCTTTCCGTTCATCTTCCGTGGTGCTCTGGATGTTCGTGCCAGTCGTATCAATGAAGAGATGAAGGTGGCTGCTGTTCACGCTATTCGTGAACTGGCTAAGGAAGCAGTCGTTCAGGAGGTCATTGATGCCTATGAGGGAGCCGAGCTGAGCTTTGGCCCGGAATACATCATTCCCAAACCGACTGATCCTCGTCTGCTGGGTTCTGTTGCTGCCGCAGTGGCAAAGGCTGCTGTAGATTCTGGGGTAGCCCGTCAGCCTTATCCTGCCCATTATCCTCTGCAGTCTCTGGACGATATATAAGCCTGAGATTCAGTTGTTAAAAAAGCCCGGCCTGGTTTTCAGGTGCGGGCTTTTTTGGGTTCCTGAAGCCTGGCCCGATCAGAACTGGCAAAAAAGTCAGAACCTCCGGGCGCGACGGAATCTTAGAACAAATCTTCCGGTTTGAGTGAGCCGCTATCTTCCGGGGAGGGACTCCTTCCCTCGCTCAGCCTCTTGGGTGTATTTTCTTTCCTGAACACTTCGAAAATGGCTTCAGGATCGCCTTGCTTTGCCAGCTGTCCTGTTCTTGGATCAATTCGAACCGTTTCTATGCCTGCTGGCTGAGGCAGGCGTCTTATCGGTTGATCTGCCAGAGCGGTTTTCATGTAACTGATCCAGATGGGAAGAGCGGCATTGGCTCCAAACTCCCAGCGACCCAGGGAGGAGAAGTTATCCATGCCGACCCAGACACTGGTAAGCAC
>NZ_JAHHPS010000661.1:0-1223 GCF_024606275.1 Endozoicomonas sp. SESOKO4
CCCTATAATGAAGACCCAATGAGCAGAAGATTAACAAAAGTTAATCTTCTGCTCATCTTGAATAAATTCCAGCCAAAGGGCAGATCAGACTACCACTTTCCGAAATTGCGTCCATACTGTTTGTTTAGTGCAAAAACCGTTCGTCTCCCGGGACTGGAGATGGACATCTGCTTCTGACCAGATAAACATTCAACAAAGGCAGAACCTGACGCATGAAGCACCGATTAAGCCTTCAGAATATTGTTGGTATGGGGTTCATGACCTTCGCCATGTTCCTTGGCGCGGGCAATCTCATATTTCCTCCATTAGCAGGTCAACTGGCTGGTACCCAGGTCTGGCTTGCAGCTGCCGGGTTTCTGATAACAGGTGTTCTTCTACCTCTACTGGCCGTAGTCATGATTTCCAGGGTTGGAGGAGGCTTTAATGAGATCACCCGTGAACTGCCGCGCAGCGCGATTGTCCTGATGGGTTGTTTTATCTACATCATTGTTGTCCCGATTTATGGTGTGCCAAGAACCGGCCTTGTTGCTTATGAAATGGGTGTCATCCCGTTTTTGGAAGAGCCTGATAGCATTTCCAGGCTGGCATACAGCATCATTTTCTTTGGAATTGCCTGGTACCTCAGCCTGTATCCGGGCAAATTACTTGAATCAGTTGGCAAGATCATTACACCAGCCCTTATTCTGTTACTGGTGGTTCTTGGCGTCTCCCCAATCATCTCCCCTATGGGAGAAGCCGGTGAACCCATGAACGGATATCTGGAGAATCCTTTCTTTCGAGGGTTTCTTGAAGGCTACATGACGATGGACGCCCTGGCTGCACTGTTGTTCGGCATTGTCATCATCACCAATCTGAAATCTCACGGCATTACTTCACCCGGCGCCCTGGTCAGATATTCTGTCATAACGGGCTGTATAGCGGCTTTCGGACTGGCGCTGGTCTACCTGTCTCTCTTCAATCTGGGTGCCCAGAGCCGCGAAGTCATCCCGCAACCGGAAAACGGCGGCCAGATTTTATCCGTTTATGTCCACAAGCTGTTTGGTATCTATGGCAATGTACTGCTTGCAACAGTCGTGACACTGGCCTGTCTAACTACCGCAATTGGTTTGATCACTGCTGCTTCGAAGTATTTCTGTGATCTCTCTGAAAAACTCAATTACAAGGCAATTGTCGCCACCATCAGTTTCTCCTGCATGATGTTTGCAAACCTTAACCTGAACCAG
>NZ_JAHHPS010000662.1:0-1039 GCF_024606275.1 Endozoicomonas sp. SESOKO4
CCGGCAGGGCCGGAAGAATTCCCGGCAACGTTTTGAAGCAGGTTTCTCTGGCTGTTTCCAGAAAGTCGGCAATGTAGGGCTGTTCTTTCTGTTCCACCCGGATACCTGCGTAAAGTGTTGACCAGAGACCTTCGCTTCCCAGCTTTCTTGCTGCAACATGGTCTTTTTCAAGGTACTCCGCCAGGGCCCAGTTAGGCAGAGCACAGACACCGCGCTGACTGGCAACCAGCTGCAGCATCATCAGAGTCAACTCAACCGTTCTGACTTGGTTGGGCTCTACGTCATCCGGATCCAGAAAACGATTAAAGATATCAAGCCGGTCGTGATCAATGGGATAGATGATCAGTGTTTCTTCTTCCAGATCAGCAGGCCCGATCCACTCCTTTTTCAGCAGGGAGTGGTGTCTGGAGAGAGCCAGTAGCATCTCATAACGAAACAGCGGGATATACGTCAGACCGGGAATATCCATCGGGTCAGAGGTTACCATCAGATCCAGCTCTCCTCTCGATAAGGCGGGTAAGGGGGCAAAGTTGAAGCCGGTGGCAAAGTCCATCTCCACTTCCGGCCATTGTTGACGATAAGCGTCAATGGTTGGCATTAGCCACTGGTAACAGCTGTGACACTCAATGGCAATGTTCAGTCGTCCTGATTCCCCTCCAGCCAGCCTGAACAGATCTTGCTCAGCATGTCTTAGTTGGGGAAGCAGTTCGTCTGCCAACTGCAGGATGCGCAGGCCTGCTGATGTAAATCTGGGTGGGCGGGTTTTGCGGATGAATAATTCCATACCAATCCGGGCTTCGAGTTCCTTGATCTGGTGGGAAAGAGCAGACTGAGTCAGGTGCAGGATTCTGGCTGCTTCAACAAGGCTGCCGGTCTGCTTCAGGGCGTGAAGTGTTTTCAGATGCCTCAGTTCCAATCCTATGTTGGTTGTCATGATAAGAAATGTCTCGTCTGGGGATTTATTCTTTAAAAGATTATCAATTCTGCTCACTATTATCATTAGTAAAATGAGTTTGATTCAAGTTCTTTCGTGGGCCAG
>NZ_JAHHPS010000663.1:0-2010 GCF_024606275.1 Endozoicomonas sp. SESOKO4
TCTGGCACTCAGGGCAGGTTTGCTCTCCGGTATGATCTTTTCTTTTGTGATCCGACAGGGCTTGTGAGTTTGGCAAGGCCTTCCTGCACTCAGGGCAGGTTTGTTCTCCGATGTGATAGCGACTTTTATGAGTCGAAAAGGACTGAGCGTTTGGCAGGGTCTTCTCGCACACAGGGCAGGTTTGCTCTCCTGTGTGATATCTTCTTTTGTGAAATCTGGGTAAGCTCAGTATCATCAGTTTTGATCGGTTGGTTGGATTATTGCATCGATAAGAACAACAAATATAAGGAGTCTGGAATGGATAACGCTGAAATGGCACCCTCTGTGGGTGGGGAGAAGAGTGGATCACTGCTCGACCGTCTCTTCGAACTCAAAGCCAAAAACACGACGGTAAAAACTGAACTGATGGCAGGTCTTACGACCTTTATTACCATGTGTTATGTGGTGTTCGTCATACCGGGAATGCTGGGTGATGCCGGCATGGATAAAGGGGCTCTGTTCACTGCCACCTGTTTGGTTGCAGGTCTCAGTACCATTGCCATTGGTCTTTATGCTAATTGGCCTGTGGGACTGGCTCCTGGTATGGGGTTGAATGCTTTCTTTGCCTATGCAGTGGTGCTCGGCATGGGTTATAGCTGGCAAGAAGCCATGGGTGCTGTATTTTGGGGCGGCATAGGCTTCATGCTGTTGAGCCTGTTCAAAGTCAGGGCATGGATTGTAGACAGCATTCCTGTTGGTCTCAGAGTCGGAATCACCAGCGGCATTGGTCTCTTCCTGGCACTGATTGGCCTTAAAAATGCCGGTATTGTGGTGGCCAGCCCGGGCACCATAGTGACGTTGGGGGACATCACTCAGTTTGGCCCCATGATGGCCTGTCTCAGTTTGTTTCTTATTCTGGGTCTGGCCTTCCGTGGTCTCAAAGCCGCTGTGCTGATCGCTATCGCCGTTGTGACCGCCATTGCTCTGCTGGCTGGTGATGTTGCTTTTACTGGTGTCGCTTCAGCGCCGCCCAGCGTGATGCCCATCGTCGGTGAGCTGGACATTATGGGCGCTCTGAACCCTGAAATGCTGGGTGTCATTATTGCCTTCATGTTCGTCAATCTGTTTGATACCACGGGTACCCTGATTGCTGTGGGCGACAAGGCGGGCCTGGCAGACAAAAATGGCAAGATGCACAACATGAACAGAGCCATGGTGACTGACGGTACAGCTTCCTGGGCGGGAGCGTTGATGGGTACACCGACTGTGACTTCTTATGTTGAAAGTGCTTCAGGTGTGGCCGCAGGAGGTCGCACAGGTCTGACAGCGGTCACCATCGGTGTGCTGTTTTTGCTATGTGCTTTCTTCTCTCCCCTGGCTGGCATGGTACCCGCTTATGCAACAGCGGGAGCCTTGATTTATGTTGCCGTTCTGATGGTAGGTAGCCTGGCCAATATTGACTGGAATGATCTGACAGAAGCCGGACCGGTCATGATGACAGCGATCATGATGCCACTGAGCTTCTCTATTGCTAATGGTATCGCTCTGGGGTTCATCGCTTACCCGGTGATTAAAGTTCTGGCTGGACGTTCCAGCGATGTCAGTATCAGTGTCTGGGTATTAGCAGTGCTCTTTGCCCTAAAATTTGTCTTCTTTGGCGTCTGAGCCTGTCTGGCTTGCTCATTTAAGGTGAGCAAGCCTGTTAACTCTCTTCAGGCAAAAATTCTCAATCACGTTTTGATACCGTGCCCCTTATCCGCTCGTCTATCCTCACTGCTCCTATCCATAGAAAACAAAGGATAGAACCATTAAAAGTCTACTCTTGCACGTATTGGTTTTTGTGCCTTTCGTTTGCCCGGTTGGGCCACAGACTTACCGTTTTATCGTTGAGGTTAACCAGAATGGGGCTTCGACGAGCATAACCAGCACAAACGGATATTCAGGGTCAGGCATGCCACCCGATGACAAACCAGGCAGGCGAAACAAACTTCAGATCATCACCTTGATGTACGGAACGGGCTGCGGTAACTA